>JAOPZD010000572.1 GCA_025964295.1 Conexibacter sp. | reverse complement strand
CGGCGTGCCCGCCCGCCCACGGTCGCGCGCCCCGCGCCCCGGCGGCG
This sequence comes from Conexibacter sp., assembly GCA_025964295.1. The sequence goes on along the minus strand of JAOPZD010000572.1, from coordinate 2,653 downwards.
GCGAGCTGCTCAAGCGCTTCCTGACCCTGCGCGAGGGCAGCATCATCGTCGTCACGGTCCTGGCGATCGTGTACTTCTCGATCAAGAGCGATCGCTTCTTCACCGGGGCCAACTTCAAGACGCTGCTGCCGTACTTCGCCCCGTTCGCCATCCTGGCGGCGGGCGAGGCGCTGCTGATGATCTCGGGGGAGATCGACCTGTCGATCGGGTCGGTCTTCCTGTTCGCGCCGTTCATGTTCTATGAGTTCAACCAGTGGGGCCTGCCGCTGGTGCCGTGCCTGCTCCTGGCCCTGGTGTGCGCGGCGGCGGTGGGGGTGGTCAACGGCGTGCTGACCGAGCTGATCGGCGTCTCGTCGTTCATCACGACGCTGGGGACGCTGCTCGGCGTCGGCGGGCTCACGCTGATCATCTCCCACGCGGCGCCGGTCGCGATGCCGGGCGCCGAGGTCACGTCGACCACCGAGAACGTCACCCACGTGGTCAACGGCCAGAAGGTGGTCCTGCCCGAGACGGTCAACCACATCGGCACGTTCGCGCGGATCTTCGGCGGCGGCATCTACTCGGAGCTGATCTGGGCGCTGGTCATCGTGCTCGGCATCCAGGGCGTGCTGCGGATGACGCGCTGGGGCCTGCACACGATCGCCGCCGGCGGCAACAAGCACGCCGCCAGCGAGGCCGGCATCCGCGTGCGGGCGGTCGTCGTCCGCAACTTCGTCGTCTGCAGCGCGCTGGCCGGGCTGGTCGGGATCTTCGAGGCGACCCGGGCCAGCTCGGTCACCCCCGACACCGCCGGCGCGTCGGAGACGATGTTCCGCGCCGTGTCGGCCGCCGTCATCGGCGGGACGCTGCTGACCGGTGGAGAAGGCACGGCGATCGGCGCGCTGTTCGGCGCCCTGTTCCTCGGCGTGCTGCGCGACGGCCTGACCATCCAGGGCGTCAGCGCGGACTACCTGGACTTCATCCTCGGCATCGCGATCCTCGTCGCGATGGTCATCAACGTGTACATCGGACGAGTCCGGAAGGGCAGCGGACGTGGCTGAGACGAGCGAGATCGACGACGTCCTGCGCATCGAAGGGGTGGCCAAGCGCTTCGGGCCGGTGACGGCGCTGCGCAACGTCGACCTGCACCTGCGCAAGGGCGAGGTCCTGGGGCTGCTCGGCGACAACGGCGCCGGCAAATCCACGTTGATGAAGATCATCTCCGGCTTCCACAAGCCCGACGAGGGGCGCGTCGTCGTCAACGGCGAGCCGGTCGAGCTGCGGTCCGTGGACCACGCCCGCTCGCTGGGGATCGACTGCGTCTACCAGGACCTGGCGCTCATCGACGAGCTGTCGGTGTACCACAACATGTTCCTCAACCGCGAGCCCGTCCGCCGGCCGCTGGGGATGCTGCTCGACAACCGTCGCATGAAGCGCCAGACCCGCGAGGCCCTGGACAACATCGGCGTGAACATCCCGCGCATCGACGTGCCGGTGGCGCGGCTCTCGGGCGGCCAGCGCCAGGCGATCGCGGTGGCCCGCACGGTCACCTCGGACGCCGACATCATCCTGCTGGACGAGCCGCTGGCGGCGATGGGCGCCAAGGAGGGGGCGATGATCCTCGACCTCGTCGCGCGGCTGCGGGCCGAGGGCCGCGTCTCGATCATCATGATCGCGCACAACTACGTGCACGTCCTGGAGTCCTGTGATCGCGTGAACCTGATCCAGGACGGCGCGATCACCTTCGACCGGCCCACGGCGCAGACGTCGGTCGAGGAGCTCAACGAGATCGTCGTCAACGAGTACCGGCGCGCCCGCGCCGCGGCCACCGGGGCGGCCTAGGGCGATGACGTCGCGGACGACCGACACGACGTCCGCGCATGGCGGCGGCCGGCCGGCAGGGGCTCCTCCTCCCGCCGATCCGGCCGCCGCCCCCGCTGGGGCCTGCGTCGTCGGCGTCGACTTCGGGACGCTGTCGGGTCGGGCGCTCGTCGTCCGCGTGGCCGACGGCGCGGAGCTCGGCGCGGCCGTGCACGCCTACGCGCACGGGGTCATCGACGACGTGCTGCCCGCCTCCGGCGCGACGCTGCCGCCGCTGTGGGCGCTGCAGGATCCCGAGGACTACCGCGACGTCCTGCGCGTCGCCGTGCCCGCCGCGCTGGCCGACGCGGGGGTGGCGGCCGAGGACGTCATCGGGATCGCGACGGACTTCACCGCGTCGACGCCCATGCCGGTCCTCGCCGACGGCACGCCGTTGTGCCAGGTCCCGGGCTGGGAGGACCAACCCCATGCCTATGTCAAGCTCTGGAAGCACCACGCCGCCCAGCGCCACGCCGACCGCGTCAACGCCGTCGCGCGCGAGCGCGGGGAGCCGTGGCTGGCGCGCTACGGCGGCCAGATCTCCGCCGAGTGGGAGTTCGCCAAGGCGCTGCAGATGCTCGAGGAGGCGCCCGAGGCCTATGAGCGGACCGACCGCTGGATCGAGGCGGCCGACTGGATCGTCTGGCAGCTGTGCGGCGCGGAGCGGCGCAACGCGTGCAGCGCCGGCTACAAGGCGATCCACCAGGACGGGCGCTACCCGTCCGAGGACTACCTCGCGGCCATCGACGAGCGCTTCGCCGGGTTCGTCGCCGAGAAGCTCGCCGGGCCGCTGCTGGCGCTGGGCGCGCGCGCC
>JAOPZD010000568.1 GCA_025964295.1 Conexibacter sp. | reverse complement strand
CCGCGCATTGTACGGCGACCACCGGCCTCAAGGCACCGGACGGCGTTCCGATCACCTGGGACATGGTGAGGGCGATCGTCCTCGGCGCCGGCGTGGCCGGTGAGCGACACGCGCGCGCGTTCCGGGTGCTCGCTGACCGCTGCCTGCTCGCAGGCGTCTACGACCCGGACCCCGAGGCCGCGAAGAAGTTGGCGATGACGATGGGGATCCCGTGGCTCGAAGCGCTCGAGCCGGCGTTCCAGGAGGCCCACGTCGCGATCATCGCCGGTGCCGTCGAGCACCGCCCCCGGCTGGCCCGCGCCGCGCTGGAGCAGGGCCTCGACGTCCTCATCGAGCCGCCGCTGGCCACCAGCGTCGAGCTGGCCCACGGCCTGCTCTCGGCGATCGTCCGGGCCCCGCGCCGCCCGGTCGCCCAGGTCGCCTTCGACCAGCACTACGACCCGACCGTCCGCGAGCTGCGGGCGCTGGTCGCCGACCAGACCCTGGTCTCCGTCCACGCCGACCGCATGGACGCGTCGGTCTCCGGCCCCGCGCCCGAGCTCGACGTCGTCCACCAGCTGATGGCCCACGACCTGCAGTTCGTCCTCGCGCTCAGCGGCGAGCCGATCGCCGCGACGCAGGCCGCCGGCCGGCGCAACCGCCGCGGCGGCCCGATCGACCACGCCCAGGCGCTGCTGGTCATGGAGGACGACCTCGTCGCCAGCCTGGTCGCCTCCCGCGCCGGGGGCGCCCACGTGCGCCGCATCTGGGTCACCACGACGCAGGCCGAGATCCAGGCCGACCTCGGCACCCGCACGATCGAGGCCGTCCGCACCACCACGACGACCGGCCGCCACGAGGCCATCGCCCAGCGCATCGAGCTGCCCTACGAGGACCCGGCCGTCGTCCAGGCCGCGGCGTTCCTGCGCTACGCCGAGCGCCGCACCGCGCCCGAGGTCGGCATCGGCCAGGCGATCGCCACCCAGGAGGCGGCGCTGGCGATCGTCAAGCGCATCGAGCTGATCGCCCATCGCCCGGCCATGCGGCGCGGCCCGCAGGCGGCGTAGGCGGCCCGTGCCCTAGGCGCGGCGCAGCGGCGAGAGCGCCAGCGCGAGCAGGTCGCGCGGATCGCGGCGGATGCGCTCGGCGCCGCTCGCCCCCGCCGCACGCTTCTGCACCAGGATCTCGTCGGCCGACGTGAGCCTGCGCAGCCGCCCGTCGCCGATCAGGTGCTCGTCGACCGCGCCGAGGCGGCCCTCGAAGGTCGTGTAGACCGGGGTCCCGAGCGCGACGGCCTCGCGGTTCATCGTGCCGCCCGCGCTGACGACGACGTCGGCGTAGGCGATCAGCGACTGCGCGTCGATCGCCCGCTCGGGCACGATGAAGCCGCCGGCGCGCTCCAGCTCGGCGCGCTGCTCGGCCACCCGGGGGAGCACGACGACCTGCGCCTGGTCGCGCAGCGCGAGCAGGACGGCGCCGAAGAGGTCGTTCTCGAAGCGGTGGTAGAGCGACACCGACGGCGGCGTGCGCACGACGGCCAGGGGCTGGGTCGCGTCGAGCCCGAGCTCGCCGAGCACCGCGGGGTCGGCGGCGAAGTCGGAGAGGTAGTACTCCTCCTTGAGCCCCGCGTAGGCGCGGATCTTGCCGCGCGCGCCGTACCGGTCCAGGCGCTCGGGCGGGATGACGTCGGGGACGACGACCGCGTTGCCCAGCCGGCAGTTGACCGTGTGCTGGACCGTCGCCCACTCGTAGTCGAACATCGTCGTCCGGGGGATCCGCAGCGCGAACGCGGCGACCGTGACGTCGTTGGAGCCGTGGCCGATGGCGATGTCGAACCGCCGGCCGCGGGCGAAGCGCGCCAGCGCGGCGGAGCGGTCGGCCAACCCGATGGCCTTGGCCCCGAGCCCGGCGCCGCGGTGGCGGCCGATGACCTCGCAGTCGATGCCGAAGCGCTCGCACAGCGCGACGGTCTGCGCGAAGTCGCGCGCGGTCACCGCGACCTCGGCGCCGTCGGCCTGCAGCGCCTCGATCAGCGGGCGCAGGACGAGGACGTGCGGGGAGTTGGTGAGGTCGAACCAGGCGCGCACGGGCCGCGACGCTAGCGCGTAGCTGCGAAGATCGCGCGCCATGGCGACCGCTCCCGATCCCGCGTTCTGGTCCGGCAGGCGCGTGCTCGTCACCGGCGACACCGGCTTCAAGGGCGCGTGGCTGACGCTGTGGCTGACCGCGCTGGGCGCCACCGTCGTCGGGTTCGCCGACGGCGTGCCGACCGACCCGTCGCTCTACGAGCTGGCCGGCGTCGGCGCGCTCTGCGAGCACCACGACGGCGACGTGCGCGACGCCGCGGCGGTGGATCGCGCCGTCGCCGCGGCGCGGCCCGAGGTCGTCCTGCACCTCGCCGCCCAGCCGATGGTCCGACGCTCGTTCGCCGCGCCGGCCGAGACCTACGCGGTCAACGTCATGGGCACGGTCAACGTCCTCGACGCGATCCGCCGGGCGGGCGGCGACGTCCGCGTGGCGATCGTCGTGACCTCCGACAAGTGCTATGAGAACCGCGAGTGGCCGTGGGGCTACCGCGAGGACGAGGCGATGGGCGGCCACGACCCGTACTCGAGCTCCAAGGGCGCGGCGGAGCTGGTGACGGCCGCCTACCGCTCGTCGTTCTTCAGCGGCGACGGCACGGCCGCGATCGCCTCCGCGCGCGCCGGCAACGTCATCGGCGGCGGCGACTGGGGCGAGGACCGGCTGGTGCCCGACATCTACCGCGCGGTCGCGGCGGGCGGGCCGGTCCGGATCCGCAACCCGCACGCGATCCGGCCGTGGCAGCACGTCCTCAACCCGCTCAGCGGCTACCTGCGGCTGGCCGAGCGCGCCTGGGAGGACCGCGCGCTCGCCCGCGGCTTCAACTTCGGCCCGGCCGACGAGGACGTCCGGCCGGTCGGCTGGGTCGTCGAGCGGCTGGCCGTGCGGTCGGAGATCGATCCCGGCCCGCACCCGCACGAGGCCCACTGGCTCAAGCTCGACTCGTCGCTGGCCCGCTCCGCGCTGGGCTGGCGCCCCGGGTGGGACCTGGCCGAGGGCCTGCGCCGGACGGCCGACTGGTACCGCCTGCACCGCGAGGGCCAGGACGTCCTGGCGACGACGCGCGCGCAGATCGCGGCGTTCGGCGCGACCGCGCCCGCGGGCGCCTAGCGCGCGGCGAGCACGGCGCCGCGGACCGCGGCGACGACCTCGTCGACCTGCTCGGCCGTCAGCGCCGCCGACATCGGGATCGCCAGGTGCGTCCGCGCCGCCTCCGCCGTGCCCGGCAGGTCGCGCCCCGGCGCCCACCTGGCCATCGGCGGCTGGGCGTGGACGGGCACGCGGTAGTAGGGGCGCGCGCCGATCCCGGCCTCGGTCAGCCCGGCCAGCAGCGTGTCGGGATCGTCGTGGCGCACGACGTAGAGGTGCCAGGCGGGACGGCTGCCGGCGGTCGCGCGAGGCAGCGTCACCACGCCGTCCAGCGCCTCGGCGTAGCGGTCGCCGGCGGCGACCCGCGCCGCGGCCCAGGCGTCGAGGTGGGGCAGCTGCACGCGCAGGATCGCGGCCTGCAGCTCGTCGAGGCGGCTGTTGTAGCCGATGTCGACGTAGTCCTTCTTGTCCTTGGAGCCGTGGAAGCGCAGCGTGCGCACGCGGTCGGCGACGTCGGCGTCGCGGCAGGTGATCGCGCCGCCGTCGCCGAAGGCGCCGAGGTTCTTGGAGGGGTAGAACGAGAACGTCGCGATCGTGCCCAGCGCGCCGGGGCGGCCGGCGGGCGACGTCGAGCCCGCGGCCTGCGCGGCGTCCTCGAGGACCGGGACGCCGAGCGCCTCGATCTCGGCGATCGGCGCGACGTTGCCGAACAGGTGGACGGCGATGACCGCCTTGGTCTTCGGCGTCATCGCGGCCTTGACCGTCTCGGCGGTCACGCACATCGTGTCCGGGTCGACGTCGCAGAAGACCGGCGTCGCGCCGGTGGCGGGGATCGCCTCGGCCGAGGCCCAGAAGGTGAACGACGGGACGACGACCTCGTCGCCCGGGCCGACGCCCAGCGCGCGCAGCGCGATCGTGATCGCCTCGGTGCCGTTGGCGACGCCGACGGCGTGCCCGGCGCCGAGGTAGGCGGCGAACTCGGTCTCGAAGGCCTTGACCTCCGGGCCCAGGACGAAGTGCCCGCCGTCGAGCACGCGGTGGACCGCGGCGCGGATGTCGGCGCGCAGCGGCGCCTGGGGCGAGGTGGGATCGAAGAGCGGAACGGGCATTCGGCGACGAAGCCTAGTCCCGGACGCGCGCGCCTCCCCGGTCAGAGGTCGAGGTTCGCGCGGCGACGCGCGCCCCCCGCGGGCTCAACCTTCCGTCCAGGGCGCCGATCACCTGGAGCGTGACCACGGTCATCGATCCCGCGCGCGCCGAGCTCGAAGCGACCCGCGCGCGGATGGAGCACAACCTGCGCCTGCTGCACGACGTCCTGGCCCGGACGCCGCTGGCGGGGCGCTTCTGGCTCTTCGGCGGCCTGCTGCTCGGCGCCGTCCGCGAGGGCGAGGTCATGCTCCACGACGCGCAGGACGCCGACTTCGGCGTGCTCGCGGCCGATCACCACCACCTCGTCGCGTCCTTCCCCGCCCTGGTCGACGCCGGCTTCGCGCCGCACCTGCGCTTCCCCGCCGCCACCGGCCCGGCGTGTGAGTACTCCTTCCTCAAGGACGGCGCGAAGTTCGAGTTCTTCGTCGTCGCCGTCGAGGGCGACCGCTTCGTGTGGACCAACCACGGCTACCGCGGCGAGCCCGGCGCCTGGATCCCGCTGCAGAACCGCTGCGCGGTCCCGGCCCAGCCGCTGGACGAGCTGCCCTTCCTGGACCGCACGTGGCTGAAGGTCCGCGACGTCGACCTCGAGCTCACCGCGCTCTACGGCGGCTGGCGCACGCCGGCGCCGGGCTTCCCCTACATGGACGCCCCCACGATCTTCGAGCGCCGCCCGTGGGACGACTCGAGCTACATGCGCTGGGCCGAGGTCTATGAGGAGACGGGATGCTGAGGCCCGGCGTCTCCTCCCGCCGCCGCGCCGCCGCACGGCGCCCGCGCGTCATCGAGCAGTTCCTGTTCGACCTCGACGGCACGATCACCCGCCAGGAGATCCTGCCCGAGATCGCCCGCGCGATCGGCGTCGAGGACGAGATCGCCGAGCTGACGACCCGGACGATGGCCGGCGAGCTGCCGTTCGAGTCGAGCCTGCGCCGCCGCGTGGAGATCCTCAGCGCCGTCCCGATCTCGCAGGTCCGCGCGATCGTCGCCGGCATCGAGGTCGACCCGCACATCGAGGCCTTCCTGAAGGCCAACCGCGACCGCTGCACGATCGTCACCGGCAACCTCGACGTCTGGATCGCCGACCTCGTCGCGCGCCTCGGCGTCCCGTGCCGGTCCTCGGTCGCCGCCGCCCGCGGCGACCGCCTGCTCGGCCTGCGCCACGTGCTCGACAAGGCGGACGTCGCCCGCGACTTCTCCGGCCCGATCTGCTCGATCGGCGACGGCTACAACGACCTCGGCCTCATGGCCGCCGCCGACCTCGGCGTGGCCTACGGCGGCGTGCACGCGCCCGCGCCGGGCCTGCTCGAGGTCGCCTCCCACGCCATCTTCGACCCGCAGACGCTGTGCCGGCTCCTGTCCGAGTGGTAGTCAACTGCGCCGGCGAGGGCCGCCGGCTCGGGCTCGGGTCGACCAAGGCCCTGGTGTCGGTCCTCGGCGAGCCGCTGATCGCCTGGCACCTGAAGATGCTGCGCGACGTCGCCGACGTCATGGTCGTCGTCGGCCATCAGGCCGGCGACGTCATCGACGCCGTCACCAAGGTGCGCAAGGACGTGGCCTTCGCGTTCAACCACAACTACAAGACGACCGGCACCGCCGCGTCGCTGGCGCTCGGCTGCCGCGGCGCGCGCGGCGACGTCATCTCGCTCGACGGCGACCTGCTCGTCCACCCCGAGGACTTCGCGGGCTTCCTGGCCGCGCGCGGCGCCTGCCTCGGCGTGGCGCCGCCGAGCACGACCGACGCGGTCTTCACCACCGTCCGCGGCGGCCGGGCCACCGGCTTCGACCGGACCGGTCCGGGGCTGGAGTGGACGGGGCTGCTGCGCGTCCCAGGCGACGTCGTCCAGGACGCCCACGCCGAGCTGCGCACCGCCGGCCACGTCTTCGAGATGCTGATCCCGCACCTGCCGATCGCCGCCCGCGACGTGCGCGCCCGGGAGATCGACACCCCCGAGGACTACGATCGCGCCGTGACCTGGATCGCGCCGATCGCGCACCACTGGAACTAGAGTCCCGTCGCGCATGGGCGACGGCGACGTCTACAAGGACTTCTGGCTCTCCCGCACCGCGGTCGAGGGCCCGCGCGCGGCGCGCTTCCACGGCGACCACGACGCCTACGACCTGGCGGCGATCGCCGAGCACGGCCGCGGCGACGCGCAGCGCCTGCTCGACCTCGGCTGCGGCACCTGCGTGATCCCCAACCTGATCGTCGACCGCCTCGGCTGGAGCGTCCACGCCGTCGACTACGTGGCGGAGTTCCTCACGCACGCGATCGACGACCCGCGGCTGACCACCGAGGTCGGCGACGTCCGCACCTACCGCGGGCCCGACGACGCCTACGACATGGTCACGCTGCTCGGGGTCATCAACTACCTCGAGCCCGGCGAGCGCCGCGACCTCTACGAGCGCTGCCGCGCGACGCTGCGCGCCGGCGGCGTCCTGCTCGTCAAGGCGCAGATGGGCGTGCACGAGACCGTCGTCGTCGACACGGTCTCCGACCAGGTCGGCGGCCGCTACCGGGCCAAGTACCCGCACCTGGACGGCGAGGTGGCGATCCTGCGCGAGGTCTTCGGCGACGACGCGGTGACGGTGACCGACCCCTACCCGGCGTCGTTCAGCCGCTTCGACAACACGCACTTCCACCACCTCGTCGCCCGGGCGGCGTGAGCGCGCCCCTCGTCAGCCTGCTGCTGCCGGCCTTCGACGCGCCGGCCGTGACGCTGCGCTGCCTGGAGGCGCTCGCGCGGCTGCCCGCGGAGCCGCCGTTCGAGCTGGTGGTCGTCGTCGACGCGCTCGACGCCGACGCGCGCTCGCTGGTCGCCGGGCTGGAGGGCTCCGTGCGGGTGCTGCTCGAGCACGAGCCGACCGGCGCCGGCGACGCGTTCGACACGGCGGCTGCGGCGGCGACCGCGCCGGTCCTCGTGCTGCTCACGGCCGCCGCGGTCCCGGCCGACGGCTGGCTGGACGACCTGCTCGCCGCGCTGGCGGCGCCCGGCGACGTCGCGGCGCTGCCGCGCTCAATCGCGCCCGACGGCGCCGACCTGCCCGAGGCGTCCTGGCTGGCGCTGGCCGTCGCGCGCGAGGTCTACGCGGCGGTCGGCGGCTTCGCGGCCACGCGCGCTGCGGGCCGCGCGGAGAAGGCGACGCTCGTTGAGGCGCTGCGGGGCGCGGGCGCCGTCGCCGACGCCCGCTCCGCCGTCCTGCTCGCCGGCGCCTAGGCCGCGACGGGCGTAGCGGCGGCCGCCGCGGCCAGCGCCGCGCGGTGGGCCAGGAACGCCTGGAGGTCCTCCGGCGTGCCGATCCCGTGCATCGCGGAGCGGTCGATCTCCCAGGTGCGCACGACGCCGCCCTCGGCGATCAGCTCGTTGAACACCGGGCAGACGTAGAACTCGCCGTTGACACGCATGTCGGCGGCGATCATCCGCTTGGCGCAGCGCACGAACGCCGAGCCGTGGCGGAACCAGTAGATGCCGACCGTCGCCTGGTCGGAGATCGGCCGCTTCTCGGCGACCTCGGTCACGACGCCGTCGGCGCCGACCTTGGCGAAGCTCCACTTCGACTCGGTTGCGTGGAAGGTCATGATCCCGCCGTCGGCGCCCGACGCGCGCATCGCCTCGACGAACGCGGCGACGTCGGCCTCGACGACCTGGTCGGAGTTGGCCAGCACGAGCTCCGACGGCGAGTCGATCAGCTCCTCGGCGAGCAGCACGGTGCACGCGGCGCCCTCGGTCAGGCCGGAGACCGGCACGACCTGCGAGGCGGGCGCGACGTGCTCGATGACCGCGTCGGCGCGGTAGCGGGCGATGTGCTCCTCCTGGAGTAGGACGATCGGGCGGCCGACCGCGCGCATGTCGCTCAGGACGAGGTCGATCATCGGGCGGCCCTCGACGTCGATCAGCGGCTTGGGGTGCACGTAGCCGGCCTCGGCGAAGCGCGAGCCGCGGCCCGCCGCCGGGATGACGACGTTGACGCGCTCGGCCTCGCGGATCGTGCTGAGGACGCGGTAGAGGTTGACCTCCTCGGGGCCCTCGACGGCGCAGAGGATCCCGGCGGCGGCGGTCGCGGCGGCGCGGCCGACGGCCGAGTCCTCGACGATGACGCACTCCGACGGCCGCAGGCCGAGGCGGGCGAAGGCGGTCGCGTAGATCTCGGGGTCGGGCTTGGGCGCCGCGACGTCCTCGTTGGAGAGGAAGAGCTCGACGTGCTCGAGGATCCCGGCGCCGCCGAGCATCCGGCGCACGGACTCGCGCCGGGCGTTGGAGCACACCGCGAGGCGCAGGCCGCGGGCGGCCAGGACGCGGAGCATCTCGAGCTTCTCGGGGTCCGGGACGCACGCCTCGGCGACCAGCGCCTCGGTCAGCGCCTGCTTGCGGTCGGCGATCGCGTCGTGCCACGCGGGGTCCAGGCCCTTGCGCTCGGTGAGCATCGCCAGCTTGCGGCGCGTCGGCAGGCCCTTGTAGGTCGCGAGGTGGTCGTCCCACGAGATCGGCGAGAAGTGGCGGTCGGCCAGCGCGACGTTGAGCGTCTGGAAGTGCCACGCGTCGGCGTCGATGAGGACCCCGTCCATGTCGAAGATGACGGCCTTGATCACGGGTGCTCCTCAGGTGGCGGCGCCGCGGAGCGCCAGGGGATGGTCGGTGCAGATGCCCGCGACGCCCCAGGCCAGGACGTCGGCCCAGCGGCGCCGCAGGGCGGCGAGGGGTTGCGGGCGGTGCAGCTCGGGCGAGACGTACCAGACGCGCTTGCCGGCCTCGCGCAGCGCGGCGACGACGCAGCGGTCGACCCAGGGGCCGTCCAGCTCGTCGAGCCAGACGTGGGTCGTGGCGGCGTCGGCGACGAGGTCGTCGAGCACCGGCTCGCGGTCGCTGAGGCGGCGCGCGACGGCGCCGCCGCGGGCGGTGAC
>JAOPZD010000565.1 GCA_025964295.1 Conexibacter sp. | reverse complement strand
CCCGCGGCGACGCCGCCCGTCGCGGCCGCGCCACCCGCCGCCGCCCCGGCGCCCGAGGCGCCCTGGGCCAGCAGGAACTTCTTCAACAACAGCAACGGCCCGACCGGGAACACCGCGGCCAGCGCCTTGTTGGTCTGCTTGAGCTGCTTCTTGAACGCCGAGCAGCGCTGGCAGCCGCGCACGTGGCGGCGCACCGGCGCGCTCACCCGCGCCAGTCCCTCGGCCCACTCGCCGAGCTCCTCGCGCACCTCGCTGCAGGTCAGCTTGCGCGCCTCGGCCGCCTCCGCCAGCGACACGCGGGCGCGCACCAGCAGCGACTTGACCGACGGCACGGTCGTCTCCATCGCCTCGGCGATCTGCTCGTAGCTGAGCGCGTCGATCTCGCGCAGCAGCAGCGCGGTGCGCTGCGTCTCGGCCAGCGTCTGCACGTCGGCGACGAGCTGGCGGAAGTCCTCGCGGTCGTGGACCTTGTCGGCGGTCGTCGTCCCGTGCTCGGCGAGGTGGACGTCCATCGAGTCCATGCCGATCGCCGTCTGCTTGCGCAGGTGGTTGAGGCAGCGGTTGCGGGCGATCCGGTAGAGCCACGGGCGCACGTTGATCGGCCGGTCGTCGGCCAGCATCGCGTTGAACGCGGCGGCGAAGACCTCCTGCAGCACGTCCTCGGCGTCCTCGCGCGAGGAGAGCATGTGGCGGCAGAACGCGAGCAGGCGCGACTGGTAGCGCGCGACGAGCGCCTCGTAGGCCGCCTGGTTGCCGCGGCGGGTGAGCACGACCAGCCGCTCGTCGCCCTGCAGCCGCAGCAGCGGTGTCGGGCCACGCAGTCCGGCGGCCGGCGGATGTCGAAGGGCAGAGACTTCCACGCGCGTGAACGGGCCTTTCCCTGCCCGCACCGATGAAACCGGCGCCGGGAGGGGAAGTTGCGGTCTCTCCCATTGTGACAACCACGCGGATACGCTCCCGCAAGGTCTCGCCCGGGTGGTGAAATTGGTCAGACACGGCCGGCTTAAACCCGGCCGCCCGCAAGGGCATGGGGGTTCGAGTCCCTCCCCGGGCATCGCACGCCGCGGCGCTAGGGCTGGTAGGGCGGCGCGACGCCCCAGCCCCAGCGCGGCACGGGCGCGTGCGGCGCCGGCTCGGCGCCCGGCGCGGAGTTCTCGGCGGCCAGGCGCGTGCCCCACTCGGCGTAGGCCATGATCGCGCTGCGGAACTCGGGATCGGCCGGGAGGCCCGCGTCGTCGGCGGCCTGGCTGAGCAGCGTGACGAAGCGCAGCCGGCGCTCGGGGTCGATCGCCAGCCCGCGGTGCTTGGCCAGCATGTGCTCGTAGCCGCCGCGCTGCTCGGTGTAGACGGCCGGGCCGCCCATCACCTCACACCACCAGTCGGTGACGTGGTCGCGGTGCTCGCGGCTGACGGTCCCGCCGAACAGCGGCGCCAGCAGCGGCTCGTCCTCGACGAGGTCGTAGAAGGCCTCGAGCCAGCGGGCGAACGCCGGGCGCCCGCCGCCCCACTCGTAGATCGTCGGGGGAGAGGCGTCGGCGGCCGCGGTCATGCGCCGACTCTACGCCCGGGTGCGACGATCTCCGCGATGGCCGCCACCGACCTCGTCGTCCGCCTCACGCCGCGCGCCGACCGCGACGCGATCGTCGCCGATGACGGCGTCATCCGCGTGCGCGTGACCGCCCCGCCCGTGGGCGGGCAGGCGAACATGGCGCTCGTCAAGCTCCTCGCCAAGGCGCTCGGCGTCCCGAGGTCCCGGCTGACGATCGTGCGCGGGCAGTCCGCGCGGGACAAGCTCGTGCGCGTCGAGGGCCTCGATGCCGACGACGCGCACGCCCGTCTCAGACGACGGCGGTCGTCGGGCTAGGCGACTTCCGCCTCGCGCACCGCGCCGGGCGCCAAGGCGTCGAGCAGCGCGTCCGCGATCTCCTGATCGCCGCTGATCTCGAGCTCCGTGCGCGAGGCGTCCGGCCCCAGGGCCTCGACCCATGCGCGCTCGGGGCCCGCGATCCGGGCGTCGGCCTCGGGAGCGGAGCGCTCGGCGAGATCGACGCGGCCGCGCCGCGAGGTCAGCACGTAGCGCTTCATGTCGCCCGCGCGGCGGACGACCGTGACCTCGACCATGCCGTCGACGCCGTCCGGCAGCGCCAGACCGGGCACCGAGCGCAGGATCGCGCCGATGTCCACGGACTCGTCGGGCCGCGGCGGGGACCAGGCCCAGCGCGCGCCCCAGCGGGCGAGGGCGCCGACGACGGGCAGCAGATCGCGAGCGCGCTCGGTCAGCTCGTAGTCGACGCGCGGCGGGACCTCGCGGTAGCGCTGTCGCGTCAGGAGGCCGTCGGCGACCATCCGGTTGAGGCGCGACCGAAGCTGCTCGGTCGAGATCCCCGGCAGGACGCGCTGGAGCTCCACGAAGCGGCGCGGGCCGGCCACGAGATCGCGGACGATCAAGAGCGTCCACTTGTCGCCGACCAGGTCCAGTGCGCGCGCATCGGGCGCCCACTGGTTGTACGGGTGCCGCTTGGGGGGTGGAACGGAGGGAATGGCTGCCTCCCTTGAGACCGCGTAGATGTGACGGACCCCTCAGCCACGAACCAGGATACCCGCGTCCGTCGACGGACGCGCCGTTTTTCGGCGGACATGGACGTCCGTACGACGAGGAGCCGGTGAAGCTTCTCGTTGCGATGATGACTTCCGGACAGAAATCTGGAACATTGCCCGAACATGCCCAGTGATCGACCCGTTTTCGCCCCGCTGGGTGGTCGGATGGCGGGGTGCTGGCGCACTGGCGTTCGGTCCGTCACCATCAGGAGGTGCAGCGGACCCTGCTCACCTGGGCGTTTCGCCGGTTCGGCGCTCGCTACCCGCGACTGATCATCGCGCTGCAGTTCCAGGTCGCGCATCTCGTGGTCGCCGGCGGGGTCTGGCTGCTGGACCTCTACGTCGAGCTCAGCCGCACGCAGTTCTGGCGGATCTTCGCGGTCGCCGAGGCCGCGGTGCTCGTCGAGAACGCGCTGGCGATCGCGGTCGTCTGGCGCCTGCTCCGGCCCGCCGACGCGTGGCTGGCGGGCGACCGCTCGGCGGGCGCCGCGCTCAAGGCCTGGCGCGCGCTGGCCGGGATGCCGCTGGCCTTCGTGCGCTGGGGGCGCGCGGTGCCGTTCGTGCTCAACATCGCGCCGATCTCCGCGTTCCTGGCCTACGAGCTCGACGCCCCGTTCTGGCCGTCGTTCTTCATCCTCGCCGCGGGCGTCTCGGTCGTCTTGCTCTACGGCGTCTTCCTGCGCTTCTTCGGGCTCGAGCTCGTCCTGCGCCCGGTCCTGGAGGAGGTCTCGTGCGACCTGCCGGACGGGCCGGGCGTCGCGAGCGTGTCGGTGCCGCTGAAGTGGAAGCTGCTGATCGCGCTGCCGGCGATCAACATCGTCTCGGGCGTCACGGTGGTCGGCTTCGCCTCGCCGAAGGACGCGGGGCTGGACCAGCTCGGCTTCGGCGTGCTGGTCACGATCGGCGTCGCGTTCACGATCTCGCTCGAGTTGTCGTTGTTGCTGCTGCGCTCGATCCTGCAGCCGATCGAGGATCTCCAGCGCGGGACGGCGCGCGTCGCCGGCGGCGACTTCTCCGTGCGCGTGCCCGTGCTCGGCACCGACGAGACGGGCCGGCTGGCGGGGTCGTTCAACACCATGGTGTCGGGGCTGTCGGAGCGCGAGCGGCTGCGCGAGGCGTTCGGCGCGTTCGTCGACCCGGGCGTGGCCGAGCGGGTGCTCGAGGAGGGAACGGTGCTGGAAGGCCAGGAGGCCGAGGTGACGATCCTGTTCCTCGACATCCGCGGCTTCACGGCGTTCGCGGAGCGGGCCGGGCCCCGCGAGGCGGTCGCCCGCCTGAACGACCTGTATGAGTTGATCGTCCCGGTGCTCGCGCGCCACGGCGGGCACGCGAACAAGTTCATCGGCGACGGCCTGCTGGGCGTGTTCGGCGCGCCGGACCGGCTGCCCGACCACGCCGACCGCGCGCTGGCGGCGGCGCTGGACATCGTCGCGTGCGTGCGCGAGCGCTACGGCGAGCGGCTGCGGATCGGGATCGGGCTGAACTCGGGGCCGGTGGTCGCGGGGACGATCGGCGGCGGCGGGCGCGTCGAGTTCACCGTGATCGGCGACGTGGTCAACACCGCGGCGCGGGTGGAGGAGGCGACGCGGATCACCGGCGACGAGATCCTGCTGACCGAGGCGACGCGCGTGCTGCTGCGCTCCGAGCACGGTGGGTTCCTCGGGCGCGGCGACGCGGAGCTGAAGGGCAAGCAGGAGCGCGTGCGGCTGCACGCGCCCAGGACCGCGGCGGCGGTGGACCGCCCCGCGGTCGAGCTGCGCGCCATCTGAGCCCGCGGCGGGCGGGTCAGATGTTGACCAGCCCCGCGAGGATCTCCTCGTCGAACGCGTCCTCGGCGCCCATGTGGGTCGCCGCGGCGGGCGCGAGCATCGGGTAGGTCACGTCCTGCTCGGCGGCCAGGGCCGCGAAGCGACGCGTGGGCAGGCTCTCGTCCTGCGGGTCGGGCAGGTCCTTCTCGAAGCGGTCGTCCATGTGGACTCCTCTTTCGTCGGGTGCCGTGACCATCGGTTCTACGCTTCTGAGGGGCGGATGCAACCGCGATGTCGTATTTGGTCACCCGTCCGGGTGTCATTTGTAGGAAAGCTCTGAAGATCCGTCACACCTTCGGCGTCATCATCTGGGGCGATGAGCACCGAGACGGAGCAGGGCACGCGGGTCCACGGCGGGCGGCTGATCGCCCGGCGGCTGAAGGCCCACGGGGTGACGAAGCTGTTCACGCTGTCGGGCGGGCACATCTTCCCGATCTACGACGGCTGCCGGGAGGAGGGGATCGACATCGTCGACACCCGCCACGAGCAGGCCGCGACGTTCGCCGCCGAGGGCTGGGCGAAGGTCACGCGCACGCCCGGCGTCGCGGCGCTGACCGCCGGCCCGGGCGTCACCAACGGCATGAGCGCGATCGCCTCGGCCCAGCAGTCGGCGTCGCCGATCCTCGTGCTCGGCGGCCGCGCGCCGGCGATGCGGTGGGGGATGGGGTCGCTGCAGGAGATCGACCACGTGCCGTTCGTCGCGCCGCTGACCAAGGTCGCCGCGACGGCGGGGTCGCCGGACGAGATCCCGGGGCTGGTCGACGGGGCGCTGGCGGCCGCGATGGCGCCGCACTCGGGGCCCGCGTTCCTGGACTTCCCGATGGACCACGTGTTCAGCGAGGGCGAAGCCGATCCCGCGCTCCCCGTGGACGGCGCGCTGCACGACGTGCTCGCCGAGCCGGTCGCTGCCGGCGATCTCGACCGCGTGCTGACGCTGCTCGACGGGGCCGAGCGCCCGGTGATCATGGCCGGCACGAACCTCTACTGGGGGCGCGGGGAGCACGCGCTGCGCGCCCTGGCCGAGGCGCGGGGCATCCCGGTCTACCTCAACGGCCAGGCGCGCGGCTGCCTGCCGGCCGACCACGAGCTGTTCTTCTCTCGCGCGCGAGGAGACGGGCTGAAGGGCGCCGACCTCGCGCTGGTCATCGGCGTGCCGATGGACTTCCGCCTGGGCTTCGGCGGCTCGTTCGGCGAGGAGACCAAGTTGGTGGTGATCGACCGGGCCGAGCCGGTGCGGGCGCACCCGCGGCCGGTCGAGGCGTCGCTGTACGGCGGGATCGACGCGACGCTGCGGGCGCTGGTCGGCTCGGGGACCCCGGACCGCACCCGCGACTGGGTCGCGCACCTGCGCGGCAAGGAGGACGAGAAGCGCGCCGCCGAGCGCGCCGAGCTCGACGACGGCCGCGCGCCGCTGCACCCGATGCGGCTCTACCGCGAGCTCGCCGACGTCCTGGATCGCAACGCCATCGTCATCGGCGACGGCGGCGACTTCGTCTCCTACGCGGGCCGCGTCATCGACACCTACGAGCCCGGCTGCTGGCTCGACCCGGGCCCCTTCGGCTGCCTGGGCACGGGTCCCGGGTACGCGCTGGCCGCCAAGCTTGCGCATCCGGACCGCCAGGTCGTCCTGCTCGTCGGCGACGGCGCGTTCGGCTTCAGCGGCATGGAGTTCGACACGCTCGCCCGCCACGGCGTGAACATCGTCGCGGTCATGGGCAACAACGGCATCTGGGCGCTGGAGAAGCACCCGATGGAGTTCTTGTACGGGTACTCCGTCGCCGCCGAGCTGCGTCCCGAGACGCGCTATGACCAGATGGTCGAGGCGCTGGGCGGCTACGGCGAGCTGGTCCGGGCGCCGGAGGACCTCAAGCCCGCGCTCGACCGCGCCTTCTCCGCCGGCAAGCCCGCGCTGGTGAACGTCCTGACCGACCCGGACGTCATCTACCCGCGCAAATCCAACCTGGCCTGACCTGTCCCGCGCTCACGCGGCAGCCGCTTTCCGCGGGCGGCTGCCGCTCAGCGCGCGGCGCGGCTTGGCACGCCGACGCTCACTTCGGCGGCGGAGCGCAACACACCGGTTAACGGCAGGAAGAATCCGCGCCCTTTCCGGTGCGACATGACCCAGAAAGTCGGAAGCCGCCCCGAAGAGCGGCTTCCAAACTCGGCCCCGACAGGACGGGCAGGGGTACGTGCCATGCGGGGGCCTGATTGTCTGGCCCGAACGGCGGGAGGCGCCGATTCGATGCGGCTTCGTTCGGACCTATGTGTCGGGACGGCAGATGAACGAGCCTATTCGGCACGTACACCCGTTGACCCGACCGCCCCAGTATCCGGCGGGCGTCGGAGGCGAACAATCAGACACCCGTCCAGGGGCGTTCCGAGAAGTGGGGATGCGAGGTACAACCGCCTTGCGGCGAAAACGGGAGGTGGGGCCTTCGGGTCTTGCTCGACCCCGTCGCTGAAGCGGCCGGGGCGGGCGTGTTCCTCAGCCCTCGCCCGTCCCGCCGTGACAGGTACGACGCGTGCTCGGGGACGCGAGCAGGATGCTCGTGCGAGCGGTTGTTGGTGGCTGGTGCAGGGACATCATGCGGAGGCGGCGGCCCGGTCCAGCGCCGTCCCCCGCAGGATGTCGTGCTCGGAGACCTCGACCTCGTCGAGGCCGAACGTCCGCAGCGCCTCGATCAGCAGGATCACGCCGGCGACGATCGCCTGCGCGCGATCGGGGTGCAGGCCCTTGACGTGGCGGCGCTCCTCCACGGTCATCCCGGCCAGGCGCGGCAGGAGCATCTCGGCCTGGGCGCGCAGCAGGCGGAAGCCGTGCACGCGGGCGGGGTCGTAGGGCTCGAGCTCCTGGAGGATCGCGGCGCACGACGTGGCGGTCCCGGCGACGGCGATGCCGCTGCGGACGGCGCGGCGCGTGGCGGGCGGCACCGCGGCCGCGAAGATCTCCTCCGCCTCGGCCTGCAGCTGCTGCAGCTCCTCGGGGCGCGGCGGGTCGGAGCGCAGGAAGCGCTCGGTCTGGCGCACGACGCCGGCCTGGGTGGAGACGTGGAAGTCGACGTCGGCGCCGTGGCCGACGACGAGCTCGGTCGAGCCGCCGCCGACGTCGATGACGACGCGGGCGTCGCCGTCGCTCGCCGGCCGGTCGCTCGTCGCGCCCAGGTAGGTGAGGCGCGCCTCCTCGTCGCCGGTGATCGTCCGCGCGCCGATCGCGAAGCGCTCGTTGACGGTGTCGGTGAACGCGGCGCCGTTGCGCGCGTCGCGCACGGCGGAGGTCAGGACGCCGGTGACGTGGTCGACGTCGCTGGAGTCGATCTCGGCGCGGTACTCGGTCAGCGCCGCGTAGACGCGCTCCATCGCCTCGGCGTTCAGCTCGCCCGTGTGGTCGACGCCCTGGCCGAGGCGCGTGACGGTCGTGCGCCGGTCGACGTCGGTCACGGCGCCGGTGGCGGGGTCGACGTCGGCGATCAGCAGGCGGGTCGAGTTGGTCCCGATGTCGACGACGGCGACGCGGCGGCGCATGGGCGCGAGGCTACTTCGAGGACGGCTCGGCCGCGGGCGCCGGGTGGGGGAGCGGCTCGCCGGCGAGGCCCGCGAGGAGGTTGTCGACGGCCATGTCGGCCATGCGCTCGCGCGCGGCGTGGGTGGCCGAGCCGATGTGGGGG
Organism: Conexibacter sp.; assembly: GCA_025964295.1. The sequence continues at coordinate 121 of JAOPZD010000565.1, read as the reverse complement.
ACGATGATCAGGTTCGGCGCGGCGAGGAGCGGGTCGTCGGGCGGCAGGGGCTCGGGGTCGGTGACGTCCAGGGCGGCGGCGGCGAGGCGGCCGTCGCTCAGCGCGCGGGCGAGCGCGCGCT
>JAOPZD010000531.1 GCA_025964295.1 Conexibacter sp. | reverse complement strand
CCACCGGCTTCGCAGCGGGCGCCGCAGGCGCCGCCGCCGCCGTCGCCCCCGACGCCGCGTTTGCTACGGCACCCGCCCCCGCGTCAGCGATCGGGTTCGTCTGCGTGGTGGTCGGGATGTCGGGCATTGCGGACCTCGCCTTGGGCCGGTGGATGTCGATTCGGTCCCGTTCAACGTCTCCAATGGAGCTTTCGCACAACCTCGGCGGCACCACCGACCTTTTCTGGGTAGGACGTAGGTGAACACGGAGGGGAGGGATCGAGATCGCTGACGCGGTGCTCATCGCAGACCAGGACGTCGCGGCGCGCGAGCGCCTCGCACAGGTCCTGCGGGACGGCGGTTACCGGGTCGTGGAGGCGACCGACGGCGCCGAGGCGCTCGTCAAGGCGCGCGAGTGCTGGCCGGTCGCGGCGATCCTGGAGATCCCGCTCGGGACGATCTCCGGCTACGAGGTCTGCCGGACGCTCAAGTCGGAGCTGGGCCCCGAGCTCGCGGTCATCTTCCTGTCCGGCGCCCGGACCGAGTCCTTCGATCGCGTCGCCGGCCTGCTCATCGGCGCCGACGACTACGTCACCAAGCCCTCGGCCGACGACGAGGTCCTCGCCCGCCTGCGCACCGTGACCCAGCGGACGCGGCCGTCGGCGGCGCCCAAGGGCCGCCTGACCTGCCGCGAGCACGAGGTCCTCACGCTGCTGGGCGAGGGCCTGCGCTGGGCCGACATCGCCGAGCGCCTGGTCATCAGCCCCAAGACCGTGGCCACCCACGTCGAGCACATCCGGCGCAAGCTGGGCGTCAGCAGCCGGGCCGAGGCGATCGCCGTCGCCTACCGCGACCAGCTGCTGACCCCGCCCCCGGACGCCGGCGCCGCCTGAGCGCCCGCGCCGGGCGCCGCGCTCACCCCTCCGTCGCCGTCGCCGAGTGCGGCGAGCCGACCGGCTTGGACTCCGGCGACCCGCGCTGGCGCAGGTAGACCGACAGGATCACCATCGAGCCGACGGCCAGGAACTCCGACTGCCAGTTCTGCAGCGTCCGGTTCCAGAAGTCCGAGGTCGTGATGTAGGACAACCACGACAGCGGCGCCGACCGGTGGTCGAGCTGGTTGGCGTTGTAGTTGATGCGGCCGGTGATCGACTGCGCCAGCCACGACGCGACCCAGATGCTCGTCATGACCAGCAGCAGCGAGTTGGAGTAGATCGCCGTGCGCAGGCCGCCGACCTTCGCCCAGCGCGGCGAGTCCGGCTTGGCGTGCTCGCCGAGCAGCTGCTCCTCCTCGCCCTCGCGGCCGACGCGACCGGGCTCCTTGGACTCGTTGGAGCCCTTCTGGATCAGATAGACCGTGGCGAAGATGTACAGGCTGAACTGCAGGTACTCCGACTGCCAGTTCTCCATGACGTCGGCCCAGAACAGCGCCGAGGCGACGTAGTGGCCGAGGCTGATCGGGTCGCCCTGGTGCAGCAGCTGGTCGTGGTTGACCGTGGCGTGGCCCGAGATCGCCTGCCCGACCAGGGTCGCGAGGAAGAGCAACCCGAAGCCGACGCTGAGGCCGTTGTCCTTCAAGAAGCCGCGCACGTCAGTGACCGACGACCCCGACGCCGATCGCGTAGGCCAGGCCGCCCGTGATGCCGATCAGGTAGATGATGAACATGGTGCGGGTGCCGCGCATCAGGCCTGTTCCTCGCAGTCGTAGGGGCCCGGGCCCGCGGGCCGGCAGCCGAGCGCGTCGACGCGCCAGCCCTCGCGGGTGTCGCTCAAGAACACCGTGTCGCCGCCGGCCAGCCGGACCAGCGCGTCGGTGGCGTACACCTCGACCTTGGCGGGCGTCTGGCCCTTGAGGCTCAGCTTGAGCACGGCCTTGGCGCACGGCCCGCCCTGGTCGCTGACCAGCTGGGACCGCAGGCTCGGGCTCATCTGCGCGCAGGCCGTCGTCCCGTCGTGGCGCTGCGCCGCCGCGTACAGCGTCTGCGTCGCGCGCCGCGCCTGCTCGCGGTCGGCGCTGGTGCCGCAGCCCGCCGCGAGCACCGCGATCGGCAGCAGGCAGCACAGCGTGGCGAGAGGACGGAGCATCGCGCCTCCGTCCTCACCGCCAGCCGTGGAGTTCAAACGCGCCAGCGAAGCGTGACGGCCGCCTCCAGCAGGACCGCTAGGCCGCCGCCGCCTCCTTGACCGCGAGCCGCAGCGACGCGGTCCGCACCGTCTCGACGTGCTCGCGCTGCACGCCGACCGCCCAGCCGGCCAGCTCGTGGACGTCGTCCGCGCCAACCTGCTGCGACATCGTCTCCACGATCTCCCAGTGGCACAGCTCGCCCGCCTCGGCCATGCTCAGGAACTCAAAGCCGTCGAGCGCCTCCTCCTCGCCTTCGAGGTAGGTCTCCATCATCTCGGTGGCCTCGCCCTTGGTCTCGCGCGCCATGTCGCGGATCGCGGTCTTCTTGCCCTCCAGGCCGTCGATCAGCGCGTCGGTGCGCCGCTCGGTCTCGGCCGCCTGCTCGCGCATCCGCTCCAGGTCGGCGGCGAAGTCCTCCGCGTCCTCCATCTTGCTCACCGTCTCGGTCGCGGTCTGCGCGGCCTGCGCGAGGCCGAGCACCTCGGCGAGCTTCTCGTCCAGCGGGGTCAGGTCAGCCATGGGGCACGCTCCAGGTCGGGGTTCACGATCACTCGGTTCGCTACCCCCAAAACGGCCTTGGGATGCGACGCCTCAGACCATCGGGTCCCATCGCTCCAGGTCGGCCAGCCACGCGGCGGCCGAGCCGTCCGACGGCGCGCGCCAGTCGCCGCGCGGCGACAGCGACCCGCCGGCCGACACCTTCGGCCCGTTGGGCAGCGCGGAGCGCTTGAACTGGGCGAAGGCGAAGAACCGCCGGCAGAAGACCTCCAGCCAGCGGCGGACCTCCGGCAGGTCGTAGGCGCCGCGGCGGTCCTCCGGGAAGCCGGGCGGCCAGTCCCCCACGTCGGCGTCGCGCCAGGCATGCCAGGCCAGGAAGGCGATCTTCGACGGCCGCAGGCCGTAGCGCAGCACGTGGAAGAGCGTGAAGTCCTGCAGGGCGTAGGGGCCGATCGTGGACTCGGTGGACTGCAGCTCCTCGCCGGGCACCAGCTCCGGGCTGATCTCGGTGCCGAGGATCGCGCTCAGGACGGCGCTGACGTCCTCGTCGAACTGGCGGCTGCTGATCACCCAGCGGATCAAGTGCTGGATGAACGTCTTGGGCACGCCGCCGTTGACGTTGTAGTGGCTCATCTGGTCGCCGACGCCGTAGGTCGCCCAGCCCAGCGCGAGCTCCGACAGGTCGCCCGTCCCCAGCACGATCCCGCCGCGCTGGTTGGCGATCCGGAACAGGTAGTCGGTGCGCAGCCCGGCCTGGACGTTCTCGAAGGTCACGTCGTAGACCGGCTCGCCGGCCGCGAACGGATGGTCGATCTCGGAGAGCATCAGCCGGGCGGTCGGCGTGATGTCCAGCTCGGCCTTCGTCACGCCCAGCGCGTCCATCAGCCGATGGGCGTTGCCCTTCGTGCCGGCGCTGGTGGCGAAGCCGGGCAGCGTGAAGGCCAGGATGTCGGACCGCGGGCGCCGAGCGCGGTCCATGACCTGCGCGGCGACGATCAGCGCTTGCGTCGAGTCCAGCCCGCCCGAGACGCCGATGACGACCTTCGGGTCGCCGATCGCGGCCAGCCGCTGCCGCAGGCCCGCGACCTGGATGTTGTAGGCCTCGTAGCAGTCCTGCGCCAGCCGTGCGGGGTCGGAGGGCACGAACGGGAAGCGCTCGAGCGCGCGCCGCAGCCCGAGGTCGCCGTCGGGGGGACCGAGCGTGAACGGGATCCGGCGGAACTCGGCGGTGCGCTGCGCGTGCGTGCGGCGGTTGTCGTCGAAGGTCCCCATCCGCAATCGCTCCTGGCGCAGCACGTCGAGGTCGACGTCGGCCACCGAGCGGCGATCGCCGTCGGGAAAGCGATCGGTCTCGGCGAGCAGGACGCCGTTCTCATAGACCATGGTCTGCCCGTCCCACGACAGGTCGGTCGTCGACTCGCCCTCCCCCGCCGCCGCGTAGACGTAGGCGGCCAGGCAGCGGGACGACTGCGACCGGCACAGCAGCCTGCGATCCTCGGCGCGCCCGACGGTGATCGGGCTGCCGGAGAGGTTGAGCAGGACGGTCGCGCCCGCCAGCGCCGCCTCGGCGCTCGGCGGGACCGGCACCCACATGTCCTCGCAGACCTCGGCGTGCACGACCAGGCCCGCGACGTCCTCGGCGGCGAAGAGCAGGTTCGGGCCGAACGGGACGTCGGCGCCGCCGACGCGGATCTCGCCGCGCTGGTCGTCGCCGGGCGCCAGCTGGCGGCGCTCGTAGAACTCGCGGTAGGTCGGCAGGTAGGACTTCGGCGCCACGCCGAGCACGCGGCCCCGGTGGACCACGACCGCGCAGTTGTAGATGCGGTTGCGGTGGCGCAGCGGCGCGCCGAGGACCAGCACCGGCAGCAGGTCGGCCGAGCCCGCGACGACCGTGGCCAGCCCCGCCTCGACGCCGTCCAGCAGCGCGTCCTGCAGCAGCAGGTCGTCGAGCGAGTAGCCCGACAGGCAGAGCTCGGGGAAGACCGCCACGGCCACGCCCTCCTGCGCGCACGCGCGCGCCTGGCGCAGCACGGCCTCGGCGTTGGCCGGCGGGTCGGCGACGGCGACGGGCTGGGTGCACGCGGCCACGCGGGCCAGGCCGTGCTCGTAGAGGCAGCGGAAGCTCATCGGCCGGGGTCCTACCTCGTCGACAGCGTCGTCAAGCGGATGACCGCCTGGCCCCGGCCGCCGCCCCAACCCGCGATTGCCCCCACGCCGGAACGGCTACCCCGGACGCATGGAAGGCGGAATCGCGATCTTCCTGCTGTTCCTGATCATCGTGGCGGCGCTGATGCTGGCGTTCTTCTTCGGTGGCCTGGGCGGCGGGATCGAGGCCTATCGGGAGAAGCGCGCCGGCGGGCGCAAGCCCCCGCGACCGACCCATGCCGTCGTGCACGACGACGGCGAGTCGCAGGCGCAGCCCGGCGACAAGCTCTAGACCCGGTCGGCCGCATCCGTGCGCCGAGGCGCCGGCCGCGGCCGGCGCACGACCTCGGCGTCGACCGCGCGCAGCGGATGGCCGTCGGGGCGCTTGCGCAGCTCCAGGCAGACGCGCCGGGCGATGATGTAGGCCATCACCGGCGCAGCGAAGAAGAGGACGCGGAAGATCCGGACCTGCAGCTCGTAGGAGACGCCGAAGGCGAGGAACAGCCGGTCGGCCGACCCGGCGAAGAACACCGTGGCCACCCAGGTCAGGAACGCCGTGGCGAAGGCGGTGCGGCGCGGGTTGTCGCGCGGGCGGTCGAGCAGGTGGTGCTGACGGCGGTCGCCGCGGTTGAGGACCCGCTCCTCGATCAACGGCCACGCGTAGAGCGTCAGGAACACGACGGTCGGAAACAGCAGCCCGCCGAAGAACGGGTTGGGCACGAGCGTGCGCCCGAACACCGAGATCTCCACGTTGGGCATCAGCCGCAGGGCGCCGATCAACCACCCCAGGTACCAGTCGGGCTGCGCGCCGTTCTCCCCCAGCCACGGCTGGTAGGGCCCCCACTCCCAGATCGGGTTGATCTGCACGAACGCCCCGAGCAGCACGAGCACGGCGGCGACCGATGCCAGCATCCCGAGCGAGCGCAGCGCGTAGCTCGCCCACAGCGGCGAGCCGACGACGTTGTCCTCGCGGCGGCCGGGCCCGCGGAACTGGGTGTGGTGCGGACGGACGATCATCGCCAGGTGCACGCCGATGAGCGTGGCGATCAGCGCCGGGAGGAGGAACACGTGCACGAAGAACAGCCGCGGCAGGAACGCGCTGCCGCCCGGGAACGGCCCGTCCCAGATCAGGCTGCCGAGCGCGCCCCCGACGCCCGGGATCGACAGCGCCGCCCCGTAGCCGATCGACAGGCCCATGCCCGACAGCAGGTCGTCCAGCAGCGAGTAGCCGACGTAGCCCTCGAGGATCGCCACGCCCATGAGCGTCACGCCGACGAGGTAGTTCAGCTCGCGGGGCCGGCGGAACGCCGCGGTGTAGAAGATCCGCAGCAGGTGCAGGACGATGGACACCAGGAACACGAGCGCGGCCCAGTGATGGGTCTGGCGCAGCAGCAGACCGCCGGGCACATTGAACGACAAGTCGAGCCCCGACGCGTAGGCGCCGGAGACGCGCGTGCCGTCCAGCGGCGCATAGGGCCCGTGCCAGACGACCTCGGTCGACGTCGCGTCGAAGACGAGCGCCAGGAACACGCCGGTGGCCACCAGCACCATGAACGAGTACAACGCCATCTCGCCCAGCAGGAAGGACCAGTGGTCGGGGAAGACGTAGCGCAGCATGGCGCGGAGCGGTCCGGAGGTCCGCAGCCGCTCGCCGACGAAGGCGACGGGCTCGTCGGCCCCGCGGCCCGGGCGTGCGCGGCTCATGCGTGGCGCCCCTTCGTCCCCCACCACGCGGGCCCGACCGAGCCCGACAGCGGCCCACCGGCGACGAGCCGGCGCTGGGCGTCGAGGCGCAGCGGCAGCTGCGGCAGCGGGCGGCCGGCAGGCCCGAAGGCGACCTTGGCCGCGCGGCGGACGTCGAAGGTCGAGTAGTGGCAGGGGCAGACCAGGGCGGGCGGGCTCGAAAGCTCCTCGTCGATCGGCTTGCGGTACAGGGAGACGGCGCAGCCGGCGTGCGTGCAGATCTTGGAGTAGGCCAGCAGGCCCTCGGGCGCCCAGCCGCGGCGATCGGGTGGGAGGCGCAGCGTCGCCGGGTCGACGCGCACGACGATGACCGGCGAGCCGAGCTCGCGCTTGTCGGCGCCCTCCGGGAACGCGGTGACGAACGACCCGTCGACGAGGTCGTCGGCGCCGATGGGCCGGTCCTCCTCGTCGACGAGGCGCGTGCCCGCCCGCCACGGCGCCGCGTCCAACGCCG
>JAOPZD010000516.1 GCA_025964295.1 Conexibacter sp. | reverse complement strand
CGCGCGCGTCGCGCTCGTCGACCTCGACGCGGCCGCGCTCGACGCCCTCGCCGCCCAGCTCGGCGGCGCCGCAAGCGCGCTGGCCATCGCGGCGGACGTCACCGACGGCGAGCAGGTCGCCCGCGCGGTGGAGGAGACGGTGCAGCGGTTCGGTGGCCTGGACATCGCGTTCGCCAACGCCGGGATCTTCGGCGAGGTCGCCAACATCATCGACTACCCCGACGACGTCTTCGACCGGGTCATGGCCGTCAACGTCCGCGGCCCGTTCCTGGTGGCCAAGCACGCGCTGCGCGCGATGCGCGACGGCGGCAGCCTCATCATCAACTCGAGCGTCGTCGGCCTCACCGCCGATCCCGGCATCGTCGCCTACGCGACCTCCAAGCACGCGCTCGTCGGGCTCATGCGCACCGCCGCCAAGGAGGTCGCGCCGCGCGGCATCCGCGTCAACACGCTCCATCCCGGCCCGGTGGACAACGCCTTCCAGCACCGGATCGAGACGACCGCGACCGGCGAGCCGGAAGCCGGCGCCGCCGCGCTCTTCGAGCAGATGATCCCGCTGGGGCGCCACGCCACGCCGGCCGAGGTCGCCGCGGCCGTCCTCTTCCTGGCCTCCGACGAGAGCGCGTTCCTCACCGGTGCCACGGTGCCGCTCGATGGGGGCATGAGCGTGTGAGCCGGGGGTTAACCCCCGCACGAGCCGCCCGCCCACCCCAGGGACACGCACGCCCGCGCGCGACAAGGTGCTGACATGACCCCGACCGGCACCGCCGTGCCCGCGCGTCCTGAGACGAGCGCGGACCCGGCCACCACCACCCGGCCGCAGTCCGTCGACGGCCCCGGCCCCGACGACACGCAGCCCACCGCCCACGAGACCATCGACCGCATCGCCACCGGCGCCGTCACCGTCGTGCCGTTCCTGGCGCTGTTCGTGGTCGGCTGGCAGGTGTGGGGAAGCTGGCTGCACTGGTCCGACCTCGCCGTCTTCTTCATCACCTACATCCCGGTCGGCCTCGGGATCACCGTCGGCTTCCACCGCCTCTTCACCCACCGCAGCTTCAAGGCCAAGCCGTGGGTCCGCGGCGTCATCGCGGCGCTCGGCTCGGCCGCGATCGAGGGCCCGATCATCAGCTGGGTCGCCGACCACCGCAAGCACCACGCGTTCTCCGACAAGCCGGGCGACCCGCACAGCCCCCACGGCCACGACGGCGTCCTGCGGGGGCTCTTCCACGCGCACATGGGCTGGCTGTTCATCCACACCGACCGCGCGAACCGCAACCGCTACGCGCCGGACCTGATGAAGGACCCGGTCATCGCCTTCGTCGACCGGACGTTCGTGCTGTGGGTCGTGGCCGGTCTCGCGTTCCCGTTCGGCCTCGGCTGGCTGATCGGCGGCTCGATCGACACGGCGCTGACCGGCCTGCTGTGGGGTGGCGCGGTCCGGATGCTCGTCCTGCACCATGTGACCTACTCGATCAACTCGCTGTGCCACTTCTTCGGGCGGCGGCGCTTCGACGTCGACGACGAGTCGCGCAATCTCGCCTGGCTGTCGGTCTTCTCCTTCGGCGAGTCGTGGCATCACAACCACCATGCCTTCCCGACGTCGGCCCACCACGGGCTGCGCTGGTGGGAGTTCGACATCTCGTCCTTGGTCATCCGCGGCATGCGCCGCGTGGGCCTGGCCTACGACGTGATCGAGATCTCGCCGGAGCGCCAGGAGCGCAAGCTGGTCTAGGGGATCGCCGGCTCCGGCTCGGGGCCTGGGATCGGCAGCGGCCGGGACGGCCGCGGCAGCGCGAGGCACGTCGCCGAGGCGACGCCGAGCACCGCCGCGGCCACGATCAGCACGTCGTCGTAGGAGCCGGTCGCGTCGAAGGCGAGGCCCGGCAGCCACGCGCCGATCGCCGAGCCCAGCTGGTGGATCGCGTTGAGGCAGCCGAAGGCGAGGCCGACCGTGCGCGGCTCGACGTAGCGCGACGCCAGCCACTGCGTGGGCGCGACGGTCGAGAAGTCGACCAGCCCGAACAGGAGCGCGAAGCCCAGCAGCGCCGGGCCGCCGGCGAGCAGGTACAGGGCGACGAACGACAGCCCGCGCGTGCCGTAGAGGCCGGCGAGCAGCAGCCGGTTGTCGACGCGGTCGGCCAGCGGGCCGGACGCGAGGATGCCGGTGACGTTCGCTGCCGCCAGCAGCGCGACGGCCAGGCCGGCGGTGGCGCTCGGGATGCCGCGGTCCTGCGCGAGCGGGATCAGGTGCGTGTCGACGAAGCCGGTCGTGGTCAGGCCGCAGATGAAGAACGGCGCGGCCAGGACCCAGAACGCGCGCGAGCCGAGCAGGCCGCGGAAGCCGTCGGCGGGCGGGGTGGAGCGGCCGGACACGTCGGTCGAGCCGGGCTGCACCGGCGCGACCGGCGGCGGGTGCGGGCCGCCGATCGGCTCCAGGCCCAGGTCCTCGGGCCGGTCGCGCAGCCAGCGCGCGAGCGTCGGCGCGACGACCACGCTGAGCAGCAGCGCGCCGCCGATCAGCGTCTCGCGCCAGCCGAGGCTCGACACCGCCAGCAGCGCGGCGGGCACGAGCAGCAGCTGGCCGGCGCCGAAGCCCGCCTCGACGAGCGCGAAGGCCAGCCCGCGGCGCTGGGTGAACCAGTAGGTGACGGCCACCGACGCCGCGACGCCCGAGGCGCCGCCGAAGCCGAGCGACGCGACGACGCCGTAGGTGAGCGCCAGCTGCGCCGGGCTCTGCGCGGCGGCGCTCAGCGCCAGCCCGGCGGCGACGAGCAGGCTGCTGACCACGAGCGTGCGCCGGATCCCGAAGCGGTCGACCGCGCGCCCGACGAACGGCTGCGAGCCGCCGTAGACCAGGAACGACAGCGAGCCGATCAGCGTGATCGTCCCGCGCGAGGCGTCGAACGCCTCCTGCCACGGGCGCACGAACGCGCCGAAGCTCAGCCGGACGCCCTGCGCGCACAGGATCGCGAAGAAGCACAGCAGCAGCACCGTCCACGCGTAGTGGCGGCGAGACGTGGGCGGCTGGGGCACGGCCCCGCGGATGCTACGCGGCGCTGTCGAGGTCGATCCGCAGCGAGACCGGCGCGGTCTCCAGCGCGCGGAACGTCGCGCCGACGATCGAGCGGCCGACTGGGTTGGACGCGAACGTCCGGATCCGCGCGCGCACGTCGTCGTCGGGCATCAGCGCGGCGTGCCCGTCGTGCCAGGTCCGGCCCAGGCGCGCCCGGACGCGCGGCTGCGCCTCGAGGTTGCGCACCCATCCGGCGTGGCTGCCGTGCTGGGCGATGATCCACAGCGTCTGGCCGTCGCGCACGTAGTTGACCGGCGTCTGGCGCACCTTGCCCGTCCTGCGCCCGGTCGTCTCGACGAGCGCGGTCATCGGCGGTGAGATCCCGATCCGGAACAGGCCGCGGATCAGCGGGTTGAGGAAGAACCGACCGAAGAGGATCTCGATCCGGCGTTGGGTCTGGCCGGGCATGGTCGCGCCAGCCTACTATGACGCCCGTCATAATCAAGCGCATGGCCGCCAGCGACGCACGCGATCGCATGATCGCCAGCACCACGATCCTGATCCGCGAGCGGGGCGTCGAGGCGACCGCGCTGTCGGACGTGCTCGAGCACTCCGGCGCGCCGCGCGGGTCGATCTACCATCACTTCCCCGGCGGCAAGGGGCAGCTGGTCGAGGAGGCCACGCGCGTGGCGGGCGGGGCGTTCACGGATGCGTTGGTCGGCGCGCTGGACGCCGGCGACCCGCTCGTCGCGCTGCGGGCGTTCGCCGACGCGTGGCTGGCGACGCTGCGCGAGAGCGACTTCGGCGCCGGCTGCCCGATCGCCGCGGTGGCGGTGGAGGGGGACCGGATGCCGTCGGCGCGGGCCGCGGCGGGCGCGGC
>JAOPZD010000493.1 GCA_025964295.1 Conexibacter sp. | reverse complement strand
GCGCGCCCCGCGCGACCGTCGCGGCGCTGCGCCGCACCCTCGAGGCCCGCGGCGAGCAGGCCTTTCAGGCCTTCGTCGGCCGTGCCGACGACCAGCGCCTGGAGCGCACCGCCGGCTCCGGCGCCGGGCTGAAGGTGATCTTCGCCGGCATGGAGCGCCAGTTCGTGCCCGCGCGCGCGGCCGGCTTCACCGGCGACATCCAGTACAACCTGCGCGCCGGCGACGGCGAGGCGATCCGGCCCTGGACGGTCTCGATCGCCGGCGACCGCGCCACCGCCCGGCCCGGTGCCTCTCACGACGCCAAGCTCACCATCACGCTCTCGACCGCCGACTTCATCCGCATCGCCGGCCGCGACCTCGATCCCGTCAAGGCCGTCCTCACCGGCCGCATGGAGCTGGCCGGCGACTTCGCCGTCGCGATGAAGCTCGGCGAGATGTTCGGACAGCCCCCGGCCTTCTAGGCATCTCTGCCGGGTTGGCAGCGGTCAGACGGTGAGAATCGCTGAACTTGCCGCTATGGCTTAGCGGCCTCTCAGTAGCGTCGCGCCATGGCACGCTCGCTGATCGCCGGTGGCGCTGGGTTCATCGGCAGCCACGTCGCGCACCGGCTGCTCCAGCGCGGGGACGAGGTCGTCGTCTTCGACAACCTGTCCTCGGGCGACGAGCAGCACCTGGCCGACGTGCTGGACCATCCGCGCCTGGAGCTGGTCGTCGGCGACGCGCAGGACTTCCCGGCGATCCTGTCCGCGATGCGAGGCGTCGACCGCCTCTTCCTGCTGGCGGCCAACCCGGACATCGCCAAGGCGGTGACCGAGCCGACGATCGACTTCTGGCAGGGCACCTACCTCGGCAACAACGCGATCGAGGCCGCGCGCGTGGCGAGCGTGCGCCAGATCGTCTACTCGTCAGGATCTGGCGTCTACGGGGACCGGGGCGAGGAGCCGGTCGTCGAGGACGCCGGAGCCCTTCACCCGGTGTCGACCTACGGCGCCAGCAAGCTGGCGCTGGAAGCCATGTTGTCGGCCTACTCGCACATGTTCGGGCTCGACGTCGTCGTGTTCCGGTTCGCCAACGTGGTCGGGCCGGGCCAGACGCACGGGGTCACCTACGACTTCGTGCGCCGGCTGGTGGAGGACCCGACGCGGCTGCGGATCCTGGGGGACGGGCGGCAGAGCAAGTCCTACATCCACGTGTCGGACGTGGTCGAGGCGATGCTGCTGCTCTCCGACACTCACCGTGACGGCTTCGACGTGTTCAACGCCGGGACGTTGGACTACATGACGGTCACGGAGATCGCCGACCTGTGCTGTGAGCTGATGGGGATCGACGATGTCGCCTATGAGTACAGCGGCGGGACCCGCGGCTGGAAGGGCGACGTCCCGGTCGTGCGCTTCGACAGCAGCAAACTGCGTGCGCTCGGCTGGCGCAACCACGCGACGTCCCGTGAGGCGCTCACCGACTCGATCGAGGACAACATGCGCGAGGCCGGAGCGATCGCAACCGAGAGCATCGAGCTCCTCGGCGCCGATGGCTAGCGACGCCACGGCATTCGCGCCGGCGCAGGGCCGTTTGGGTGCGCTACGGGGACGGGCGGGGGCGCTGCCGCGGCCCCAAGCCGAGACGCTGGCGTTCGCGGTCTTCCTGGCGGTCGTTGCCGCGTTCTATGCATGGACCGCAGCCACGAGCGACCCCTTCCGGTTCGACAGCACGGGAACCGGCACGGGACGCTACGGGTGGCTCGCCGACGCGTTGCTCCACGGGCAGCTCCATCTGCGGATGCACGTTCCGCAAGGCCTGCTCGAGCTCTCGAACCCCTACGATCCGGCGAAGAACGCCCAGTTCCGTATCCCGCAGGGCCTTCAAGACCTGACGCTGTGGCACGGCAAGTTCTACATGTACTGGGGCATCGTGCCCGAGATCATCTTCGTGCCGTTGCGCCTGTTTGGCATCTGGATGTCCTCCAGCCTCGCGGCGACGATGCTCTTCTTCGGCGGGTTCGTCTTCTCGGCACTGACACTTCGCTTCTTGGTTCGGCGCTTCCTTCCGGATACGCCGTCATGGGCGCTCTGGGCAGGCATGGCGACGCTGGCGTGCGGCAACGTGGCTCCGTTCACGCTACGCCATCCAGAGCATTCCGAGATCGCAATCGGCGGCGGCCTCTGCTTCGGTTTCATCGCGATCTGGCTGTCGGTGACCGGTTGGCTGGCTCCCACCGTCTCGCTGCGCCGGCTGACCGGTGCAAGTCTGGCGTTGGGGCTGGCCATCGGGTCGCGTCCGACCTGGCTCGTTCTCGCTGTCGTGCCGGTAGTCCTGTCGTTGGGCGCCTTTCGCTCCGGTCTCTGGCCAGGGAACCGGGGACCAACGTGGTTCGTCTTCGCACTCTGGGGGCCGCTGACGACCTGCGGGTTGCTGCTCATGGCCTACAACCTGGCCCGGTTCGGATCTCCCTTCGAGCTCGGCGCCCGGTATCAGCTCGCGGGCTTCGACCAGCAGGGCTACGGCCCCTTCGACGCTCGCTTCCTCGGCCCAGGATTGTTCTATTACTTGTTCGAGCCTCTAACGCCTGAGGCGCTGTTCCCGTTCGCGTCGATGGGTCCGGCGCCGTTCTACCCATGGTCGTTGCCAAAGGGCTATCAGCAGTCCGAGGTCACCGCCGGCATCTTGCCGACCGCGCCGATCGTCCTTGCTCTCGTCTTCCTGCCGGTGGTCGCCCGGCACTGGCCTCCGGTGTTTCGGAGAATCGTGTGGGTGCTCGTTGCGCTCGGATGTGGCGTCCTCATACTGGTCTCGGGAGCGGTCTGGTCGACGACCCAGCGGTATGCCGTCGACTTCACATCGCTCCTTCTGATGGGCGCGTTGCTCGTTTGGCTCTCGTCCGTGAGTCGTGGTCGACCGTCCGGCCGGCGTCGCCTGTCGATCGTCGTCGGATCGGTGGCGGCGGCGTTCACGGTTCTGATGGGTCTGTCGATCAGCTTCGTCGGCTATGGCCAACCGCTGAAGACCAAGCATCCCGCCTTGTGGGCGGACCTGGAGTCGAAGTTCTCCCCCGTCTCCCGTGTCATGGCGACGCTGGCGGGCGGCCCGGTCATCCCACGGATCGTTGGCTCGCCGCTCAACCGGGAAGGCGTTCGCATCGGATGGTCGTCGCTTGGTCTTCGCGACATCACGTTCTCCGCGGGGGCTCAACCGGTCGTACTGCGCGTTGCCAGCGCCCGCCGTGAGACCCGCGTACTTCACGCCGTCGTCCGACGGCGATCGGTCCTCCCGCCTGGTGTGCCCGCCACGATCACCGTGGCGTCTGGCGATGGGGCGGCGGTCGTCCTACCTGTCTCCGATGGAGCTCAAGCGATGGCGGTCCCCATCACCGTTCCAGGCGGTGTCTCCAGCATCGCGGTGACGGCGCAGGCGCCTCCCGCGTCGGGCAGCGACCTGGTACTCGTCTCTCGGCTCAACCTGGAGAAGCGGTGACCGGGCTCGAGCGCGTCGACCTCCTGCCGCTCTGGCACGGCTCGTCCGTAGGCCGCCGCATCCCCGCTGAAGATAGGTTCGTCTGATGTTGCGCTCGTCCCTGCGGGTGGGACATCGATGACCAGTGTTGCAGCAGAAGACCGGTCAGCTCCACAGAGAGCGACGCTTTCGGTGGAGCGCGGGGTCATCGTGCTCATCGGGTTCTTCGCGCTCGTCGCGGCCTTCTACGCATGGATCATCGGAACGAGCATCGAAGGGTTCGACCACAACCCGGCGTACGGCGGGGCGTATGGCCATCTTGCTGACGCGTTCGTCCACGGGCAGCTCAACCTCCGCGTCTCTCCTCCGGATGGGCTGCTGGCGCTGCCGGATCCGTACGACCCTGCCGCGAACGATCCTTTCCGGGGACAAGGCTTCCAGGATCTGATCCTTTACAACGGCAAGGTGTACATCTATTGGGGGCCGGTGCCGGCCCTGCTGCTGTTCGTGCCGCTGCAGCTCCTCGGCGGATTCATGGTCGAGGGCCTTGCGACGTTGTTGGTGTGCTTCGGCGGGTTCGTCTTCTCCGTGCTGACCCTGCGGTTCCTGGCTCGGCGATTCTTGCCGAGAACCCCGGGTTGGGCGCTGTGGGCCGGCATGATCGCGCTGGCGGTCTGCAACGTCGTGCCGTTCATCCTCCGCCGTGCCGGGCACTCCGAGGTGGCGATCGGGAGCGGCTTGTGCTTCGGCTTCCTCGCGATCTGGCTCTTCGTCACGGGGTGGTACGGGGATCAGGTCTCGGCACGGCGGCTGGCCGGAGCGAGCCTGGCACTGGGTCTGGCGATCGGCTCGCGCATGTCGTGGGTGGTCCTCGCCGTCGTTCCGGTGGCGGTAGTGCTGTGGCTGTGGCGCGCTGATCGCCGCGCGGACCGTGCCCGACTGACCGCGGCCCTGCTCGGTCCGCTCGCGGCGTGCGGATCGTTGTTGATGCTCTACAATCTGGCTCGCTTCGGCTCGCCGGTGGAGCTGGGCGCGAAGTACCAGCTCGCCGGCGTGAACCAGGCCGAATACGCGCCGTTCACCTTTGGCTTCCTGAAGCCTGGGTTGTTCTACTACCTGCTGGAGCCGCCGCGACTCGAGCCGCTGTTTCCGTTCGTGGCGCTGGGCCCGCCGCCTCTGTATCCAGGCGACCTGCCACACGGCTACATACGCGCCGAGCCAACCGCAGGGCTGCTGCCGACGACGCCATTCCTGCTGATCCTGGCGCTGCTGCCGGCCGCTTGGCGGAGATGGGAGCCGCGGCTGCGACGGATCGTGCTCACGGTGGCTGCGCTGGGCCTCGGGATCCTGGCGCTCACCGCCGGTGCGCTGTGGTCGACGACCGAGCGGTACGTCGTCGACTTCATGACGTTCCTGCTCGTCGCGGCGCTGTTGGTGTGGTTCACGGCCCTGTCGAGCGAGCGGCGGCGGCCACGCCGGATTGCCGCCGTCGCCGGCGGGGCGGCGTTGTCCTGGAGCGTTCTGTACGCCGTCGCCGTGAGCTTCATCGGCTACGGCATGCCGATGGCGATCACGAAGCCGAGCTCGTGGGCGAGGCTGGAGTCAGCTTTCTCCCCGATCTCGCGGATCGTCGCCGGGATGGCGGGCCGACCGGTCATCGGTCGCATCGCCCCGGTGCCATTTCCCGCTCCGGTTGTGAAGGGGTGGGGGTCGCTGCGGCGTGAACCCGTGGAGATCGCCCAGGAGTTCAAGCCGACGACGTTGCGTGTCGCCAGCGCGCACAAAGGCACCTTCCTCCTCCACGCGACGGTCCAGCCCGGGCCTGACGTCGTTCCCGGCGCGGGGGTGGACATGCAGGTGGCGACGCAGCGCGGCCAGGCGCACGCGATCGTGCGCGGAGGGCTGTCACGCGTGGTCCTGCCGGTCCGGCTGGATGGCGGCGTCACGACCGTCACGGTGACGGTGCAGGCGCAGCGGGCGGTCGGCAGGCGTCTGCTGGCCATCACCGACATGGCGTTCGACAAGCCATGAGCGCCCGCCTGTTCTCACCGCTTCGCCGGGCGCTGGTCGTCCTCGTCCCCGCCGCCTGCGCTCTCTTCATCGCGCTCGCCATCGCCGCCTCCGTCGGTGACCTCCCTTCCGTCGACCTCGACCTCGCGCCCGCCTGGCTCGCGCTCGCTCTCCTCGCCTTCCTCCTCTTCCAGGTCCTCGTCATGGAGGTCTGGCTCTGGGTCCTGCGCGAGGTCGGCGGCGTCCTCGACCGACCCAATGCCTATGCCATCTACAGCGTCTCGCTCCTCACCCGCTACGTCCCGACCCAGCTTCCCATGGCCATCTCGCGCATGGAGCTCGGCGTCCGGGAAGGGGTCCCGCGCAGCGTCACCGTCGCCGGCATCGCCTACGAGGTCATCCTCGGCCTCGCGACGGCGTGTGCGCTGAGCGTTGGGTTCCTGTTGTCCTTGGATGGCGTGCGGGACGCGCCGGCGCGGTGGCTGATCGTGCCGTTGCCGGTCGTGCTGCTCGCCCTGCTGCATCCGCGGGTGGTCGTCGCGCTGGAGCGGTCGGTGGCGCGGCGGTTGAAGGTGGAGGTGCTGCCGGTCGCGGTGCCGGTGCGGCGGCTGCTGCCGCTGGTCGCGGTCTACCTCGTGATGCCGATCGGCGCGGGTGCGGCGACGTGGGCGATGGCGCGGGGGCTCGCGCCGGTCGGGCTGCCGGGGGCGACGGCGCTGACGGCGTATGCGGTGGGGTCGGCGACGGCGGTTGCGGCGTTCATGCTGCCGGCGGGGCTGGGCGCGCGCGACGTGGCGATCGCGACGGCGCTGTCGGCGTCGATGCCGTTCTCGGTGGCCTTGACGGCGGCGATCGTCGTGCGGCTCGTGCAGACGGGCATCGAGGTGCTCTACGCGGCGGGCACGTCGGTGTGGGCGCGGCGCTCTGCCGCCTGAGCAGGGGGCTTGCTCCCGTCCGCCGTCCATGCGAACATGTGTTCGATCCAGATGGTCGTCGCCGTTCTCCTCTCCCGCTTCGAGCTCGTCATCGCCGCCGGCGGTCGCGCGGTCCTCGCGCGCGGTCCCGCGGCCCTCGCGCCGGAGCCCGGGCGCGAGCAGCGCGTGGGGGAGGTGTCGGCCTCGGCGGAGGCGTTCGGGGTCCATGCCGGGATGCGGCTCGGGGAGGCGCTGGCGCGCTGCCCGTCGCTGGCGCTGATCCCCCCGGACCCGATGGGCGTCGCCGACGCGTGGGAGAAGGTCGTCGCGCGGCTGGAGTCGGTCGGCGCGGAGGTGGAGAGCGAGGCGCCGGGGCTGGCGTTCTTCGACGCGGCGGGGCTCGCGCGGCTGCACGGCCGCGGCAAGGCCGACGACCCCGCCGCCGCCTTGCGGGCGCGC
>JAOPZD010000428.1 GCA_025964295.1 Conexibacter sp. | reverse complement strand
GGTACGCTCCCCGGCGTGCCCGCGCGCCCCGACCGCTCCACGCCCGCCGTCCGCGCGACGGTCCCGGCGGACGACGGCGCCGCGCTGCGCGACGCCGTCCTGGAGCGCGGGCGCGAGCTCGGCCTGCTGGGCTGGGCGCGCGCCGACGACGACGACGAGGGTGGCGTCGTCCGGGTGCACGCCGAGGGCGACGCCGGCGCGCTCGCGTCGCTCGTCGCGTTCCTCGGCGAGCGGGCGTCCGGCGGCGCCGACGCGGTCGCGCTGGAGCAGGTCAAGCCCGAGGGCCACGAGCAGCTCGCGGCGCGCGGCGTCAGCGCCGGCGTCTTCGTCGTCCAGGAGCACGCGGCCACGGCGCACCACTACGACTTCCGGCTGGAGGTCGACGGCGTCATGCGCTCGTGGGCGGTGCCCAAGGGGCCGACGCTCGACCCCGCGGCCAAGCGGCTCGCCGTCCAGGTCGAGGACCACGGCATGGGCCACAACGACTACGAGGGCGGCGGCGGCGAGCGCGGCGTGATCATCTGGGACCGCGGGACCTACGAGCAGGGTGGCCGCGTCCCGTGGCCCGAGGCGCTCGATCGCGGCCACGCGGTCTTCGTCCTGCACGGCGAGAAGCTGCGCGGCGGCTTCGCGCTGCAGCGCACCGGCCGCGGCGGCGCGGCCAAGCCGCAGTGGCTGCTCATCAAGCGCCGCGACGACGAGGCGCGCCCCGGCTCCGACATCGTCGCCGAGCGCCCCGAGTCGGTCGCCAGCGGCAGGACGCTCGACGCGCTGCTCGGCGGCGACAAAGGCTAGATCAGGCAGTAGGCCACCGACGACGCCGTGCCCGGGATCGCGATGTCGACGCGCACGTCGTCGGTGGTCGCGACCCGCAGGCCCGCGTCCTCGTAGGCGAGCGCGAGGCCGGGTCCCGCCGGCGCGACGACGATCGCCTCGCCGGCCCCGAGGCCGCGGTCGCCGTCGGGCGCCGGCACGTCGAAGCTGTCGAACGGGACGGCGACGCCGTCGCGGGCGCCGCGCAGGAACGTCGCGAAGCCCGCGTCGGGCGTGTGGATGTTGAGCCACGTCACGTCGTCGGCCTCGTCGTTGACGAACGAGTGCGCGACGCCGGGCGGCGCGATCACCAGGGTCCCGGCGGGCGCCCGCTCGATGCGCGAGCCGTCGGGCCCGAGCGCGAAGCGCAGCGCGCCGGTGAGGATGTAGAAGGCGTCGACGTGGCTGCGGTGCAGGTGCAGGTCGGGGCCCTGCTCGCCGGTCGCGTAGCGCGACCAGGTCACGGTCAGCGCGTCGTCGGCGTGCAGGATCATCACGTTGCGCGCCGCGCGGTCGGAGATCGTCTCGCCGTCCGAGCGCCAGACCATCTCCTGCAGCTGGTCCTCCCAGCCCTGCGCGTCGAACCACGCCTCCTGGGCCGAGGGGATCCCGTGCTGGCGCAGCCCTGCGAGCACCGCCGCGTCGTCGGGCGCGCCCGCGACGATCGCGCCGAACGTCTCCAGCTCGAGGCCGAGCAGGCGCAGGCAGCGCCGGTCGACCGGACACGGATGCACCGCGTCGCCCAGCGTCCCGGCGCGCGCCGCCCGCGACTTGTCGATCATCCGCGGCAGCCACGCGTAGCCCTCGAGGGTGGCGTCCAGCGGCCGGAAGGGGGAGGAGGTGGGCATCGTCCCGACCTTACCGGCGCCCGCGCGCTCCTCACCTGACCTTCAGGTTCGTCGGCGAGGATCGCCGCCATGCGCGTCCTGGTCGTCGATGACGAGCCCGCCGTCCGCGAGGTGCTCGAGCGGATCCTGCGGGTCGAGGGGTTCGAGGTCGCGCTGGCCGGCGACGGGCGCGAGGCGGTGCGCCGGCAGGCCGAGGCGCCGGCCGACGCGGTCCTGCTCGACGTGCTGATGCCGGGCCTCGACGGGCTGGAGGTCTGTCGCCGGATGCGCGACGTGGGCGATCGCACGCCGGTGCTGATGCTCACCGCACGCGAGGGCGTCGACGACCGCGTCGCGGGCCTGGAGGCCGGCGCCGACGACTACCTGCCCAAGCCGTTCGCGCTCGAGGAGCTGCTCGCGCGGCTGCGCGCGCTGCTGCGCCGCTGCGGCTGGGAGAGCGGCCGCCAGGCCCTGCGCTTCGACGACCTCGAGCTCGACCCGATCGGACACGACGTCCGCCGCGGCGGGCGGCCGATCGAGCTGACGCGCACCGAGTTCCTGCTGCTCGAGCTGTTCCTCCAGCACCCGCGCCAGGTCCTCACGCGCGAGCAGATCTTCGACGGCGTCTGGGGCTATGACTTCGGCCCGGCGTCCAACTCGCTCGAGGTCTACGTCGGCTACCTGCGGCGCAAGACCGAGGCGGCGGGGGAGCCGCGCCTGCTGCACACGGTGCGCGGCTTCGGCTACGTCCTCAAGGCGCCGCGAGCATGACCTTCCGCCGCCGGATCGTCCTGCTGGTCGCCGCGGCCGTCGCGGTGGCGATCGCGCTGGCCGCCGGCATCACCTACATCATCGTCCGCCACGACCTGCGGGCGAGCGTCGACGCCGCGCTGCGCGCCACCACGCCGCAGTTCACGATGCTCAGCGCCGAGGGCCCGGCGCCGCCGAACAGCACGTTCGAGCTCAGCAAGCGCGAGGGCGTCGACGCGTCGGTCCGCGTCCGGGTCCCCGGCACGGCGTTCGGCGCGGCCAAGGGCATCGCGCAGGCCACGCTGATCACCGGCCGGACGATCCTGCCCGACGCGCCCGCCGTGCTGCCCGTCACCCAGGCCGTCAAGGACGTCGCCGCGGGCAAGCGCAAGGCCTACGTACGCGACGAGACCGTCGACGGCACGCACCTGCGCGTACTCACCCGCCGCGGCCCCAACGGCGAGGCGCTGCAGATCGCCCGCCCGCTGACCGAGGCCGACGCGACGCTCGGGCGCCTGCGCTGGGTCCTGGCCGCGGTGATGCTCGGCGGCGTCGGCCTCGCGGCCGGGCTCGGCCTCGCGGTCTCCCGCGTCGCCACCCGGCCGCTCGCGCGGCTGACCGGGACCGCCGAGCAGGTCACCGAGACCGGCGACCTGCACCACCGCATCCCGGGCGCCGCCGCCGACGACGAGCCCGGCCGCCTCGCCGCCGCGTTCAACGCGATGCTCGCCGCGCTGGAGGCCTCGCGCGACCAGCAGCGCCAGCTCGTCGCCGACGCCTCGCACGAGCTGCGCACGCCGCTGACCGCGATCCGCGCCAACGTCGAGCTGCTCGAGCACGCGCCCGACCTGCCACCCGGCGAGCGCGCCGCGATGCTCGCGTCGGCCCGCAACCAGCTCGAGGACCTCACGGTCCTGGTCGGTGACCTTGTCGACCTCGCCCGTCCCGGCGGCGAGCGCGCCGCGGAGCCGACGGAGGACCTGCGCCTCGACGAGCTCGTGGAGGCCGCGGTACAGCGCGCGCGGCGCCACGCGCCCGC
>JAOPZD010000387.1 GCA_025964295.1 Conexibacter sp. | reverse complement strand
GCGCGCCGGGGTAGCCCAGCGGGCCTACGCGGTCGGGACCCAGCCCGCCGGGAACGCCCCGGCCGGGACCAGGCCCGGGCGGTCGTCGAACCACCTGCGGGCGACCTGCTCGGCCGGGCGGCCTTCGATCAGCGGGCGGACGTCGCCGACCGTGAGCAGGACCGACAGCGTCGCGCCGATCTGCAGGTCGGCGGCATTCGGTGCGTCGCCGGCCAGGACGCCCTCGGCGACGTAGGCGTCGACGCGGTCGAGCTTGCCCGGCAGCCCGGCGAGGTCCTCCGCCAGCCGGGCGGCGGAGATGTTGTGGTACTTCCACGAGGCCCGGACGTACTTGATGGCGAAGTCGGTGCCGGGCGGGTCGAGCGGCGCGCCGCCGGCGAAGGTCCCCATCGCCTCGGGCCGGAAGTGCAGCGCGCCCCACGGCAGCCGCCGGCCGAGATCCTGGAGCTCCTCGTCGCCCCAGCGCATCGCGGCGGGCACGGCGTCGCCGAGCGCGTCGGGGAACAGCGACGGCTCGGGCGCCAGCTGCTCCAGCCGCTCGAGGATCGCGTTGGAGCCGTGGACCGGCTCGTCGCCGATCATCAGCCCCGGCACGGTCCGGTGGCCCTCGCCGTAGATGCTCTCCATCGCGGCGGTGTGCGCGCCGGCCTGCAGCTCGACCTTCTCGAAGTCCAGGCCCTTGAGCTTCAGGGCGGCCTCGACCGTCGCGCACGGGTGCGACGGCGGCAGGAGGTGCAGGACGAGCTGAGGCTGCGCGGACGCGGACGCGGACATCCGCGCATCCTATGGCCGCCGGGCGCTACAGCAGCGCCAGGTCCGGGTCGTGGAGCATGAAGCCGGCGGCGTCCAGGATGCCGCGCTCGTCCAGGCGCGCGAGCCGCGCGACGAGGTCGCGGTCGGCGGTGTCCCAGGCCGCGACCGACGCGGTCTCGTCGATCGGCTTCAGGCCGGCCTCGGCGGGGTCGTCGAGCGCCTGGCGAAACCAGGCGAGGTCGTCGGAGATCCGGCGCGGGCGGTCGCCCGCCGGCGTCCACGGATCCTCGCCGCTGCGGCGCTCGGCGACGCCGGGCGGGCGCGTGAGGGCGACGCCCAGCGCGCCCATCCAGTCGGGTCGGGGCTGCACGAGCTCCAAGATGGCCATGGAGGCGTCGTGCCCGTTGCGAGGCATTCCTGACCGTCAGGCGGCCGGCGCGCTCGCGAAGGGCGGGTCGCCGAGCAGCTCGACGCCGTTGAGGAACGCGGTCTGCTGCAGCGCGATGGCAGCGGCGGGATGCGGCGCGTCGGTCGGCGGCGGCGGCAGCTCGCGGCCCGGGGCCGGGACGCTGAGCGCGCGGAAGTAGCGCTCCTGGCCGGCCGGGATCCCGAAGATGATGAGCTTGACGTCCTCGGCGGCCAGCAGCGCGTGCGGGGTCTCGCGCGGGATGAAGACGACGCCGCCGGCGCCGATCTCGTGCTCCTCGCCGTCGATGTGGACGACGAGCGAGCCTGAGAGGACGTAGAGCGTCTCGTCGTCGTAGGGCTGGCGATGCAGGGGCGTGGTGGCGCCGGCGGGCATCTCGATCTCGACGAGCGAGATGCGGTCGCCGGTCTGGGAGCCGGTGAGGCGCAGGTCGACGAGGCGGTCGCGGTACCAGCGCAGCTCGCCGTCGCCGGGGAGCGCGACGGTCGCCTGTGCTGCGGGAGCCGGGGAGCTTGGGGAGGGAGCGGGCATGGTCGGAACAGTGCCCGGCGCCCCTTGCCGTCCGCTTGCCGCCCCGCGAAAGTCCTGGAAGCCGGCGCTTTCGCGCTAGACCGCCATGCCCGCCAGGACGCGCCGCTGCAGGCCCGTGGTGTCGGCGTCGGGCTCCAGCCCCACGCCTTCGACCAGCAGCCGGCGGCACTCCAGGTACTGGCGCAGGGCCAGCGAGCGGCGTCCGGTGCGGGCGTGGGCGGTCATCAGCATGCGGTGGGCGCCCTCGTCGAGCGGGTCGAGCGCGACGAGCCGCCGGGCCACGGCGGCGACCGCGAGCTCGTCCCCGGCGCCGCGGTGCTCCTCGGCCAGGGCGACCAGCACGCGATGCAGCAGCGCCTGCAGCTCCTCGCGCCACGGCTGCGCCCAGTCGGCGTACTCCTCCTCGGGCAGCGGGACGCCGGTCCAGAGGCCGGCGGCCGCCTCCAGGGCGCCGCGGCGGCCGGGACCGATCGTCGCCAGCGCGCCGGTCGCGACCGTGGCGAAGCGCTCGGCGTCGACGTGGTCGCGCTCGTCGAGCTCGAGCAGGTAGGCGCGATCGCCGAAGCGGATCGCGCTGGCTGCCGCGCCCGGCGGATCGACGACCTGCCGCGCGCGCGACACCGCGACCTGCAGCGCCGAGCGCGCCTTGTCGGCGGGCCGGTCGGGCCACAGCGCCTCCAGGATCCGCTCCTCGGACACCGGCGCGCCGCGGTGGACGAGCAGGAAGCGCACGAGCCGCACCACGGTCGGGCGGCCCCACGTGCGCTCGTCGACCTCCCACGCGCCGCGGCGCAGGCGGAAGCCGCCCAGCAGCGTGAAGGCGCGCGCCGGCGG
>JAOPZD010000381.1 GCA_025964295.1 Conexibacter sp. | reverse complement strand
CCGCGCCGGACACCCGGCGGCAACCGCGGCGGCGGGTCGGCACCGTGGGGCGAGGGCTCGCCGGCGCAGGAGCCCTGGGGCGGCGGCTCGCCCTACGACGACGAGGAGGACCCGGGGAGGTGGGGAGAGGGGACCCCGGCCACGCCGGCGCGCCGTGCCCCGTCGGCCAATCCCGTGCTGCTCGCCGAGCGGGCGTTCCTGGCGCAGTGCCTCGCCGCGCCCGATGCGGCGGAGGAGCTGCTCGGCCACCTCGCCGACGACGTCTTCACCGGCGAGTTCATGCAGCGCCTGGTCGCGCACGTGCGCGCCAACCTCCGCACGCCGACGCGCGGACTGCCCGCCGACGACGAGGCGATGGGCCGCGCGATCGCCGCCCTGCTGGCCGACGCCGAGCCGCTGTCGGACTCCGCGACGGTCCTCCGTCGAGAGCTCGCCTACCTCGAGATGACGCGCGCCGAGCGCGACATCGCCGAGGCGCGGCGCTCGGGCTCCGGCTCGATCAACGAGCTGCGCTCCGTCAAGGACCGCGCCAAGGAGCGCTGGGAGCAGCTGCTCCAGCAGAGCATGGACGAGACCATGCCCGCTCGCAGAGCGGGTGCTGAACGACGAAACCCGCCTCGTGGGAGGCGGGCTTCTGGAGCTCCGGGGGTGGGACTCGAACCCACAACCCTTCGATTAACAGTCGAATGCTCTGCCATTGAGCTACCCCGGATCGGGCACTGCGCGTACCCAGGACTTGCCCGGGCGGACTCGATCTTACGGGAAGATCGGTCACGCCGCGTTCGACGATCAGCCCCTCCTCGCGGCCAGCCCTGCGACGAGCTCGGCCGCCCGATCCGCGGGATCGTTCGCCGCGTTCCACGCCGCCAGCTCGCGGGCGCGCGCCCCGAGCGACGGGTCCGCCAGCGCCCGCTGCACCGCGAGCCGGAGGCCACGCGCCGACACCAGCCGGCGCGGCAGCCGGACGCCCGCGCCCGCCCAATCCACGCGCGCCGCGTTCTCGTTCATGTCGCCCGCCGCCGGGCACGCGACGACCACGCAGCCCGACGTCAGCGCCCGCATCAGCGTCCCGTGGCCCGCGTGGCAGACGACGACGTCGCAGCGCGGCATCGTCCGGGAGTAGGACACCCAGTCGACCAGCCGCGCGTTGGCGGGAACGCGCAGCGGCGTCGCCGGCTCCCGGCGGTTCGTGGTCGCCAGCACCCGCACCGGCAGCTGCGCCAGCCCCTCCAGCGCCGCGCGCAGCATCACGTGCTCGCCGTCCTGCGCGGTCGACGGCGCGACCAGGACGACGGGCCAGGACGGATCCCCGTCGGGCAGCTCGACGTCGCCGAACGGCGGCTCCCACTGCAGCGGGCCGACGACGTGGGTCCCGGGCGGCGGGCCGCCGACCCGCGGGTACTCGAGCTGCGGGAACGTCCCGACCATCGCCAGGCGCTGGGAGATCCCGCCGTGCACGTGGGACAACGGCGCCAGCCCCAGCCGCCGCCGCGTCTCGTTCAGCTCCGAGCGCCCCAGCGCCAGGCCCCGCGCGATCAGCGGGTCGAACGCCGACCACATCCGGCGGCCGGCCGCCGTGCGCGGCAGCCGCGCCCCGACCGAGTAGGGCGGGAACCCGGGCGCGCCGCGCGGGTCGACGTGCGGGATCACCGTCGCCCACGGCACGCCCTCCAGCTCGGCGGCCAGCGCCGGGGCCAACGTGAGGATGTCGCTCACCACGACGTCGGGCGCCACCTCGACCACCAGCGAACGCGTCACGCCCGTGGCCCGCCGCACCGCCTCGTAGGGCTTCAGCGGCCGTTCCAGCGTCGGGAACACGTGGTACTCCGGCGCCGGCGCGAACCGCAGCCCCTCGCGCTCGACGTCCTCCTGCCAGCGCGTCCAGGTCTCGACCACCACATCGTGGCCCCGCGCCCGCAGCGCGCGGCCCAGGGCGATGATCGGGAACGCGTGGCCCGCGTCGCCGAACGCGCCCAGCAGCGCCCTCAGACCACGTCCTCCGCCAGCTCGGCGATCAAGCGCAGCTGCCTGATCCGCTCATCGCGCGTCCAGGCCATGGGGGAGACGCCGAGCGTCCCGACGCCCGCGTCGGCGTACGCGCGCAGCCGCTCGCGGACGCGGTCGGCCGGCCCGACCAAGGACACCAGGTCGATCAGCTCGACCGGCAGCGCCGCGGCCGCCTCCTCCTTGCGCCCCTCCAGGTAGAGGTCCTGCACCGTGCGCGCCGCGTCCTCGAACCCGTAGCGCTGCACGAGCGTGTTGTAGAAGTTCTTCTCGCGCGAGCCCATGCCGCCGATGTACAAGGCCATGAACGGGCGCATCGCGTCGCGCGCGCCTTCCACATCATCTTCGGTGATGTTGACGTTGACGGTCGGCGCGATGTCGAAGCCCTCCAGCGAGCGGCCGGACCGCGCCGCGCCCTCCTCCAGGTTGGAGCGCAGCATCGGCAGGTGCTCGGGGGACAGCAGCGTCGGCATCCACCCGTCGGCCACCTCGCCGGCCAAGGCGGTGTTCTTGGGCCCGATCGCCGCCAGGTAGATCGGCATCCGCTCCTGCACCGGCGCGATCGTCAGCTTCAGCGCCTTGCCCGGCCCGTCGGGCAGCGGCAGCTCGATCGTCTCGCCGTGGTACTCGACGCGCTCGCGCGCCAGCGCCATCCGCAGCACCTCGATGTACTCGCGCGTGCGCTGGATCTGCTTGCCGAAGCGCACGCCGTGCCAGCCCTCGCTCACCTGCGGGCCGCTCGACCCGATCCCCAGCAGCATCCGCCCGTCGCTCAGCTGGTCGATCGTCGCCGCCGTCATCGCGGTCATCGCCGCGCTGCGGCCCGGCATCTGGAAGATCCCCGACCCGAGCTTGATCGTCGACGTCTGCCCGGCCAGCCACGACAGGATCGTCGCCGCGTCGGACCCGTAGGCCTCCGCGGTCCAGACGCTGTCGTAGCCGAGGCGCTCGGCCTCCTGGACGATCGCGAGCTGATCGGCGGACGTGAGGCCCAGGCCCCAGTAGCCGATGTGGACTCCCAGCTTCATCTTGCAACGACCCTTTCAGGAGGAGGAGAACGCCTTGGCGGGACGGGCGCCGGGGCGTACGCTGTCAGGCACCCTATGCGAGCACGCCAGCACACGCCGCTCGACGACCTGCGCCTCGCGATCGACTGCCTCCCGCTGCGCACGCGCGAGGCGATGCTCGCGGGCGTACGGGCCAACGACATCATCGTCGGGGCCTACAGCGACCGGTCCGGTGGCGTCTGCCCGATGCTCGCCGCCCACCGCCACGGGGGCCGGACGTCGTTCGTCTCCTTCGCCCACGCCTGGGATCGCTTCAGCGGCGCCAAGCGCGCGCGGCGCGCGACCGAGCGCGAGCTGCGGGTCCTGACGGCGCAGCTCGAGGCGTCGATCCTCAGCGAGGCCGACCTGGGCGGCGCGATCCGCGACCACCAGGCGATCGCCCGCGACCGGCGCGC
>JAOPZD010000374.1 GCA_025964295.1 Conexibacter sp. | reverse complement strand
GGTACGGCAGCGAGTGTCCGATGTAAGGGTCAAGGACCGCCCGTAAAAAACGGTCCACAAGGGGAGGGGTTTTTATGACGTCGTTCAAACATTCACGCAAATTGCTGGTGGGCGCCAGCCTGGTCGGCCTGCTGGCGGCGGGGCTCCCATCCCTCCCGGCCGAGGCGGCGACGGTCCGGGTCCGCGTGCGCGAGGGCGGCGTCGGCGACGTGCGCGCGCTCGGCCCGGCGGACTCCGAGATCACCATCATGTTCGAGGCGCCCGAGGTCCCCGAGGGCCAGCTGCTGGCCGAGGAGCCGGTCTGGAAGTTCGGCGCGGTGGTGGGGGAGGAGGCCGTGGTCGGCGCCGTCGACGAGCCGTCGCTGCTCGTCGACGAGCTCGGCACGCGCCCGGTGATCGCCCACGACGCCAAGTCCTGGGGCACGGTCCCGGCCAACCTCACGCACGACACGCTGCTGGCCGCCTACCTGCTGGAGCCCGCTCGCCGCGGCTTCCCGTTCGCCGAGATCTGCGAGGAGCGCGGCCTGAAGACCGAGGCCAAGGAGCCGCTGGCCGCCGACGCCGCGCTGGCCCAGGCGCTGGCCGCGTGGCAGCGCGAGCAGCTCGACGACCGCGGGCTGACCGGCCTGATGGACGAGGTCGAGCTGCCGCTCGTCGCGGTGCTGCGCGACATGGAGGTCGCCGGCGTGCGCCTCAACAAGGAGCGCCTGGCCGCGATCCGGACGCGCGTGCAGGACGAGATCGCCGGCCTGGAGCGCGACATCTTCCGCCTGGCCGACGAGGAGTTCACCATCGGGTCGCCCCAGCAGCTCGGCGCGATCCTGTTCGACAAGCTCGGGCTGTCGCGCAAGCGCCGCGGCAAGACGGGGTTCTCGACCGACGCGCGCGTGCTGCAGGCGATCCGCGACGAGCACGAGATCATCCCGATCATCGAGCGCTGGCGCGAGCTCAACCAGCTCATGAAGACCTACCTCGACGTCCTGCCGCAGCTGACCGACGGCGAGTCGCGGATCCACACCACCTTCGTGCAGGCGGCCGCGACGACGGGGCGGCTGGCCTCGACGAACCCCAACCTGCAGAACGTCCCGGTCCGCACCGAGCTGGGCCGCGAGATCCGCGGCTGCTTCGAGGCGGCGCCCGGCCACGTGCTCGTCAGCGCCGACTACTCGCAGGTCGAGCTGCGCGTCATGGCCTTCATCGCCGACGAGCCGGTGCTCAAGGATATCTTCGTGCGCGGCGAGGACGTGCACTCCGCGACGGCGTCGAGGGTCTTCTGCAAGCCGCCGCAGGAGCTCACGCCGATGGACCGCTCCAAGGCCAAGATGATCAACTACGGGATCGTGTACGGGTTGAGCGACTACGGCCTGGCCGACCGCCTCAACATCCCGCGCGAGGAGGCCAAGCTGTTCATCGACACCTACCTCGAGCGCTTCGGCCGCGTCGCCGCGTTCATGGCGACGACGATCGAGGAGGCCAAGGAGCAGGGCTTCGTCACGACGCTCTTCGGCCGCCGCCGTCAGATCCCGGAGCTGCGGGCGCGCAACTACCAGGTGCGCACGCTGGGCGAGCGGCTGGCGGTCAACACGGTCATCCAGGGCACCGCCGCCGACGTCATGAAGCTCGCGATGATCGGCGTGCACCGCGCGCTGCGCGCGTCGGGGCTGACCACGCGGATGATCCTGACGATCCACGACGAGCTGCTGTTCGAGGGGCCGCCGGAGGAGGCCGAGCAGGTCAAGGAGCTCGTCGAGCGCGAGATGGTCGCGCCGTGGGGCGACCGCACGCCGCCGCTGGCCGTCGACGCGGGCGTCGGGATCACCTGGCTGGAGGCCAAGTAGGTGGACCGCGGCGTCGCGGCCGTGGCGATGGTCGTCGCGGGCGGCTTCATCGCGCTCCAGTCGCCGATCAACTCCCACCTCGGCCGCGCGGTCGGCGCGATCCAGGGCGCGTTCGTCTCGTTCGCGATCGGCACGGCCGTCCTGCTCGTCGCGTCGCTCGCGGCCCGCGGCGGCCTCGCCCAGGTCGGCGCGGCGCGCTCGGTCTCCTGGGTCTACCTGACCGGCGGCATCCTCGGCGCCGGCTACGTGACGACCGCCCTGCTCTCGGTCCGCTCGCTGGGCACCGGCGGCGTGATCGCCGCCACCATCGCGGGCGAGCTCTCCGTCGCGGTCCTCATCGACCAGTTCGGCTGGTTCGGCGTGGCGCAGCACACGATCACGCCGCTGCGCGTGGCGGGCATCGCGCTGCTGGGGCTCGGCGTGCTGCTGGTCGTCCGCAGCTGACGATCGGCCCTTGAGCGCCGCCGCGGCGCTCGTTACGATCGGCACGAACCCAGTCGTCATCCGTTCGGAGGTCTCCATGGCTGCCGTGCACATGCCGCACCCGATCCGTGACCATCCCGCGGCCGGTCGCGCCGCGATCGACGCGTTCTGGGTCCTGGCGATCGGCGTCATCGCCGCGTACGCGTTCTTCGCCGCGCTGGGCGCGTTCTCGCCGGGCGACGTGCTCGGGGTGACGATCGCGGTGGCGGTGCTGCTGGCGCTGTGGATCGCCCGCGCGTTCCTGATCCGGCGCTCCCAGCGCCTGGACCGGGACCCGCGGCTGGTGCACGCGCGCGAGCGGCGCGGCTTCT
>JAOPZD010000367.1 GCA_025964295.1 Conexibacter sp. | reverse complement strand
CCGCGAGGTCAAGCGCCGCGCGCTGCTCGGCGGCGCGTCCACGTGGCTCGCGCTCCTGGACGACGAGCTGGCCCAGCTGCGCGCCGCCCTGCTGGGCTGAGCCGCGCGCCGCCCGCCGTCGCGCTCTGCTGTGATGCCGCGCATGGACGAAGAGCCCGACGTCGTCGCCGACTTCCGCGCGCGGCGCGATCGCATCCGGACCGAGATGGGCGGCGCGGCGCGCATCGAGCGCCTGCACGCGCGCGGCGAGCCGACGATCCGCGAGCACCTCGACGCGCTGCTCGACGAGGGCTCCTTCGACGAGGTCGGGACGTTCGTGCGCTCGCTGCGCCCCGAGGACCACGACGAGACGCCCGGCGACGGCAAGGTCGGCGGCCACGGCACGATCGACGGCCGCGACGTCACGGTCGCCGGCGACGACATCACGGTCAAGCGCGGCAGCTCCTCGCCGATGGGCTCGCGGCGGCTCGGGCGGCTGTTCGCGCACGCCGAGCGCTGCGGCCACCCCATCGTCTACTTCGGCTCGACCGGCGGCGCCCGCATCCCGGACTCGCTGGGCTCGGCGGGCTTCGCGCAGGTCGCCGTCGACGTCGACCTCTTCCGCCGCCGCCGGCGCATCCCGTTCATCACCGTGATCTCCGGCGACTCGTTCGGCGGCTCGTCGTTCGTCGCGGCCGCGTCGGACCTCGTGATCCAGGTCCGCGGCACGTGCCTGGCGGTCACCTCGCCGCTGGTGGCCAAGATCGCCACCGGCGAGGACCTGACCAACGACGAGCTCGGCGGCGTCGACGTCCACGCCCGCCGCACGGGCCAGATCGACCTGATCGCCGAGGACTTCGACGAGGCCTACGCCTTGGTCCGCCGGGCGCTCGCGCTGCTGCCGTCCAGCGCGGCCGAGAGAGCGCCGCGGACGCCGAGCGCGAGCGTCGAGCCCGATCCCGAGCTCGACGCCATCGTCCCCCGCCGCCGCTCCCGCGCCTACGACGTCCACAAGGTCCTGCACCGCGTCCTGGACCCCGACTCGCTCCTGGAGCTCGGCGCCGGCTTCGGCCGCGGGCTGGTCTGCGGTCTCGGCCGCCTCGACGGCCACGCGGTCGCCGTCGTCGCCAGCCAGCCGAAGTTCTTCGCCGGCGCGCTGGACCCCGCGGCCTGCGAGAAGGCCGTCAAGCTCCTCTGCCTGGCCGACGCCTTCGACCTCCCCGTCCTCTTCTTCCAGGACGTGCCCGGGTTCTTCGTCGGCAAGCAGGTCGAGCACGACGGCATGCTCAAGCACGCGATCCGCCTGCAGACCGCGCTCGCGCTCTCCGAGGCGCCCAAGATGACCATGTTGCTGCGCAAGGCCTATGGGTTGGCCTACTTCAGCCTCGGGGGCAACGACAGCGGCGTCGACACGGTCTACGCCTGGCCGTCGGCCGAGATCTCGTTCATGGATCCCCTGGTCGCCGCCAACGTCGTCGCCGGCGGCGACGAGGCGGCCCGCGACGCGATGGCCGACGCGATGCGCGCCGACATCGACCCCTACGGCGCGGCGGGCCTGATGAAGGTCGACGAGATCATCGACCCCGCCGACACCCGCCCGACGCTGGCCCGCGCGCTGGACCGCCTCGCCCGCCGGCCCGCCGCCGACGGCTCGCGCCGGCCGCTCGCCAGTTGGCCTACGTGTTGATCGTGCGCGTCTGAAGCAGCGCGGTCAGCTGCTCCGCCGGCACCGGCCGGCTGAACAGGTAGCCCTGGCCGTGCTCGGCGCCGAGGTCGACCAGCGCGGCCCGCTGCGCCTGCGTCTCGATCCCCTCGACCACCACTTCGAGCTCCAGGCTGCGCGCCATGTCGAGCACCGCGCGGACGATCGACCAGCGCTGCGCCTCGGGCCGGTGGTCGGCCAGGAACGCACGGTCGAGCTTGAGCGTGCTCAGGGGGAAGTCCGACACCGACGACAGCGACGAGTAGCCGGTGCCGAAGTCGTCGAGCGCGATCCGCACGCCGAGGTCGCGCAGGGCGAGCAGCGTCGCCTCGGCCGCCGCGGGGTCCTCCATCAGCGCGGTCTCGGTCACCTCGACCGTGAAGCGCTCGGGCGCGACGCCGTGCTCGTCGAGCACCCGCGCCACGTCGTCGACGAAGCCCGGTGCGCCGAGCTGCAGCCGCGACACGTTGACGCCGACGATCAGCTGCGGCCACGCCGCCGCCTGGCGCGCGGCCTCGTGCAGGACCCAGCGGCCGAGCTCGACGATCCGGCCGGTGCGCTCGGCCAGCCCGATGAACTCGTCGGGCATGATCGTCCCGCGCTCGGGGTGCTGCCAGCGCACGAGCGCCTCGGCGGCGTGCATCCCGCCGTCGGCCAGCCGGACGATCGGCTGGAAGGCCAGCGTCAGCTCGTCGGAGGCGATCGCGCGGTCGAGGTCGCTGAGCAGCGAGACGCGGTCCAGCGCGCGGGTGCGCATCGCGTGGGCGAAGACCTCGTAGCGCCCCTTGCCCGCCAGCTTGGCGCGGTGCATCGCCAGCGAGGCGTCGCGCACCAGCGCGTCGGCGTCGACCGCGGCGTCCGAGCCCTGTGACAGCGCGATCCCGATCGACGCGGTCCGCCGCACGGCCTGGCCGCCGATCGCGCACGGCTGCGCCGCGGCCTCCAGCAGGCGGTCGGCCACGGCCAGCGCCTCCTCCGGGTCCTCCAGGTCCTCGCAGACGACGACGAACTCGTCGGCGCCGAAGCGGGCCAGCGTGTCGTTGGCGCGCAGCGCGCCTTGCAGCCGCGGGCCCATCAGGCGCAGCAGCTCGTCGCCGCCCTCGTGGCCGTGGCGGTCGTTGACGTCGGTGAAGTCGTCGACGTCGAGGAACAGCGCGGCGACGGCGCGGTGCTCGCGCCGCGAGCGGGTCAGCGCGTGGCGCAGGCGGTCGACCAGGAGCGCGCGGTTGGGCAGCCGCGTGACGGGATCGTGCAGCGCGCGGTGGCGCAGCTCGCGCTCGGCGGCGTCGCGGCGCACGGCGGCCGTCAGCACGTTGGCGGCCGAGGCCAGGAACGCGACCTCGGAGTCGCCGAAGCGCTGGCCGGCGGCCGCGGCGTAGACGGCGATCACCGCGAACGGCGCGTCGCCCTCGCCCGCGACGGCTGTCGCCACGCCGGTGACCGC
>JAOPZD010000351.1 GCA_025964295.1 Conexibacter sp. | reverse complement strand
GTCGTGGCGGTCATCGTCCTGCTGGGCGCCGTGGTCGTCGCGCAGGGCGCGTCGCTGCCGACGATCGCCACCGGCGGGCGGCTGTCGGACCTCGGGCTGTTCGCCGGGCCGGTCGCGCTCGGGCTGGACCTGCTCGCGCTGGTGGTCGTGGCACGGCGCGGGCGGCGCGACGCGATCGAGCGCCGCCTGCTCGTCGTCGTGGCCTGCACGTTCGCGGGCACCGCCCTGGCGCTCGCCGCGCTGGCGCGCTTCACGGTCGGCTGGTACGCCTCCGGCGCCCTGGACCTGGCCGGCTCGGCCCTGCTGCTCACCGCCCTGCTCGGCGGGCTGGGGCGCCTCGGCGTCCTGGGCGGCGCGGCCGATCCCCGCGCCGGGGATCGCGACCCGCTGACCGGCGCGCGGACCCGCGCCGCCACGCTGATCGCCGCCGAGCACCTGCACGCCACGCGCGCGGCCGGCGCGCCGCTGGGGCTGGCGCTCGTCGACGTCGACGGGCTCAAGGCGATCGGCGACCGGCACGGCGCGATGGCCGCCGACGCCGTCCTGCGCTCGGTCGCCCAGAAGCTGACGGGGATGCTGCGCGACGGCGACGTCCTCGGCCGCGCCGGCGAGGAGGGCTTCCTGATCGTGTTGCCCGACACCGACGCCGACGGCGTGACGCTGGCGATCGACCGCGCGGTCGACGCGATCCGCGAGCAGAAGGTCGGCACGTGGGCCCACGACGTCCGGACGACGGCGTCGGCGGGGATCGCGATGGTCGGCGAGGGCGACGACGCGGTCAGCCTGGCGCTGGCCGCGGCCGATCTGGCGCTCAACCAGGCCAAGGCGCACGGGCGCGACCAGGTGGTCAGCCCGTCGCGCGGGCAGGTGGTGCCGCTGCGTCGCGCAGCCGCTGGACCTCTGCCGGGCTGAGGCGGCGCACGCCGCCCTCGCCCAGGTCGCCGAGCCGCAGCGGGCCGAAGGCGATCCGCTGCAGCCGGCTGACCGGCTGGCCGACCTCGGCGCACATGCGCCGGATCTGGCGCTTGCGGCCCTCGCGCAGCGTGATCTCCAGGACGCCGGGGCGCAGCTGGCGCACGCCGGCCGGCGCGGTCGGGCCGTCGTCGAGCTCGACGCCGTCGCGGAGCTGGCGCAGCGTCTGCTCCGGGACGGCCGTGCCGCCGCGCCCGACGTGGACGACGTAGACCTTCGGGACCTCGTAGCGCGGGTGCGTGAGGCGGTTGGCGAGGTCGCCGTCGTCGGTCAGGAGGATCAGGCCGGTGGTGTCGGCGTCGAGGCGGCCGACGGGGTACAGGCGCGTGCCGGGCGCGTCGACCATCGCGACGACGGTCGGCCGGCCGTGGGTGTCCTTGGCGGTCGAGACGACGCCGCGCGGCTTGTGGACGAGCCAGACGGCGCGCTCGTCGGGCGCCGCGACGCGGCGGCCGTCCACGGTCACCGCGACGCTGCCGTCGACGTCGCGGGCCGGGTCGGTCACGACCTCGTCGCCCACCCTGACGCGCCCGTCGCGGACGATCTCCTCCGCCGCCCGGCGTGAGGCGACTCCGGCGTGGGCGAGGAACTTCGCGAGGCGCATGCGGCCTGCGAGGCTACCCGCATGACGATGGACTTCGACGGCGTCGTCGCGTGGCTGCGCGACCACCTCGGCCAGCGGGTCGTGGCGGCCGCCCAGGGCGACGGCAACACGGGGCTCAGCGTGGTCGGCCCGCTGCTGAAGGTCGACGACCGCGAGATCAACCTCGTCGACGCGCGGCCGGGGCGCGTCGAGGTCTTCGCCGTCGGCGGCGCGACGCTCGTCCTGCTCGAAGGCGACTTCCTCGCGGCGGGGACGACGGACTTCGGGACCGGCCGCCCCGCGCTCGTGCAGGCGACGTTCCGCGAGCTGGTCGTGACCGTCGCCGAGACGCCGGCCTAGCCACGGCTAGCCTGTGGGGTCGCGCCATGGACCTCCCGCTCCTCGACAGCACCCTGACCGACCTCGGCCAGCCCGACTTCCGCGCCAAGCAGGTGTGGGAGTGGACGGCGCGCGGCGCGAAGGGCTATGACGCCATGACCAACCTGCCGGCCGGGCTGCGCGGCGAGCTGCAGGAGCGGGTGCCGTTCTCCACGCTGGAGGTCGCCAACGAGGCGCACTCCAAGGACGGGACGATCAAGGCCCTGTTCAACACGCGCAAGGACGGCCGCCCGGTCGAGGCCGTGCTGATGCGCTACCGCGACGGCCGCCGGTCGCTGTGCCTGTCCTCGCAGTCGGGCTGCCCGCTGACCTGCACGTTCTGCGCGACGGGCGCGATGAAGTTCGGGCGCAACCTGACCGTCAGCGAGATCCTCGACCAGGCGCTGCACTTCCGCCGCATCGAGGAGGTCGACCACGTCGTCGTCATGGGCATGGGCGAGCCGATGATGAACCTCGACAACGTGCTCGAGGCCTGCCGGCGCCTGCCCGACGTCGGGGTCTCGCACCGGCGCACGGCGATCTCGACGGTCGGCTGGGCGCCGGGCATCGACGCGCTGGCCGAGACCGACATGCCGATCCGCCTGGCGCTGTCGCTGCACGCCGCCGACGAGACGCTGCGGTCCCAGATCATGCCCGTCAACGACCGCTACCCGCTGTCGGAGGTGCTCGCCGCGTGCGACCGCTTCTACGAGGCCAAGAAGCGCATGGTCTTCATCGAGTACGTGATGCTCAAGGGCGTCAACGACTCCTACGGGCAGGCGGTGCAGCTCGCCGGCGTGCTCGATCCCAAGAAGTACAAGATCAACCTGATCCCCTACAACCCGACCGGGACCTACGACGGCTCCGGGCGCGAGGCGATCGCGGCGTTCAAGGCCGCGCTGGAGGAGCACGGGATCGGCGCGACCGTGCGGCTGACGCGCGGGCAGGACATCGACGCGGCGTGCGGCCAGCTGGCCGCCAAGGCGCTCGCGTCGGCCTCCTAGGTGGGCGCTACGGTTGCGCGGATGCCCGCGCTCAGCCTCGACGCCCTCCACCGCCAGGCCCGCGAGCTCGAGCGCGCCCACCGGCGCGGCGACGAGGCCGCGATCGCGCGGGTGGCGCCGTTCCGGCCCGATCCCCGCAAGCCGCTGAAGGACGCGGGCGCGCAGCTGGTCGTCGCGCGCGAGCACGGCTTCCCGTCCTGGCAGAGGCTGCGCGCCTACGTGGAGCGCATCGACGCCTACGGCGAGGGGCTGGAGCACCCGTTCCACACCGACATGGAGTACTACGAGGGCCGCGCCGACGGGCTGCTGGAGAGCGCGCGCGACCGGACGCCGAGCGCGGCGGCCGCCTTCGAGGGCGAGCGCGCAGAGCTGACGCCGGAGGGCGCGCGGCAGGTCGTCGCCCAGCGCCACGGGTTCGCATCGTGGTCGTCGCTGCGCCGGCACGTCGGCGGCCTGGAGGAGAGCGGCGAGCCGTTCGTGCGGGCCTACCGCGCGCTGGAGGAGCGCCGCCATGACGAGCTCGCCGCGTTGTTGTCGCAGTTCCCCGAGCTGGCGCGGGCGAGCGGGACCAACGGCAACGCGCTGATCACCATGGCCTCCGACGCCGAGGCGATCCGGCTGCTGCTCGACGCCGGCGCCGACGTGGCGCACGCCAACGCCCACGGCTGGACGCCGCTGCACCAGGCCGCCTATGGCAACCGCGCCGACCTCGCGCGGCTGCTCCTGGCCGCCGGCGCGCCCGCGGACGTCTCGGGTCGCGGCGCGGGCGGCACGCCGTTGGTGGTGGCCTTGTTCTGGGGCCACCACGAGGTCGTCGAGGCGCTGCTGGAGGCGGGCCGCCATCCCGACAACCTCCGCGTCGCCGCCGGGACCGGCGACCTCGAGCGGATCGGGGCGATGGTCTCGGCCGACGGCGTGGTGAGCGATGCCGCGGGCTCCTTGCGCGGCTTCTACCGCCCCCACGGCGGCTTCCCGGCGTGGACGCCGCGCGACGACCCGCAGGAGATCGTCGACGAGGCGCTCTCGTGGGCGGCGCGCAGCGATCGCGCCGACGCGGTGTCGCTGCTCGTCGAGCGCGGGGCCCAGCTCGACGCCGACGTCTACCGCGGCACCGCGCTGACCTGGGCGGCCGCGACCGGAGCCGCCGCGGCCGCCGAGCGCCTGGTGCAGCTCGGCGCCGAC
>JAOPZD010000335.1 GCA_025964295.1 Conexibacter sp. | reverse complement strand
GCTCGCGGCGGCGAGCGGGGGCGCGGGGAGAGGCGGGTCGGGACGGCACGGGCGGTCCATCTTGCCCGACGCGGGCGATGGCACCGCGGCCGGTAGGGCTTCTGACCGTCCGGTCAGAACCGTGCGGCAGCGCACACTACCGTTACACCGATCCATGAGACAGTGGTTGATGTCATGACGCTCGCACCAGAAGGCCCTGCCCTCGCGCGACCGCTGATGGGCACCGCGCCGCCGTCGCCCGCCGGCCCGATCGACGC
Organism: Conexibacter sp.; assembly: GCA_025964295.1. Next base: position 2,927 of record JAOPZD010000335.1, on the reverse strand, counting down.
GGCCGAAGCGGCGGCGCTCCCGCTCCCGCCGCTGATCCAGCTCCCGCGGACGCTGCAGGTGCTGCGCTTCAACCAGCGCCAGATCGACTTCGTCTTCGGGGCGCGCCGCCGGCTCGGCGAGGTCTTCCGGATGCGCGGGATCGTCGACGGCGACCCGATCATCACCTCGCACCCCGACCACGTGCAGTCGCTGTTCACCGCGCGGCCGGAGCAGGCGCCGTCGCTGACGGGCGAGTCGCCGCTGCGGCCGATCGTCGGGCCCAACTCCGTCCTGACCGCGATCGGCCCGCGCCACCTGCGCCAGCGCAAGCTGCTGCTGCCGCCGTTCCACGGCGAGGCGATCGCGCGCTACGAGCAGATGATCGCCGACGCCGCCGACCGCGAGATCGACCGCTGGCCGGTCGGGGAGCCGATCGCGCTGGCGCCGCGCATGCAGGCGATCACGCTCGACGTGATCATGGCCGGGATCTTCGGCATCGACGGCAAGCCGCAGCGCGGCACGCCCGAGCACGGCCTGCGCCGCGCGGTGCGGGGCCTCGTGCAGGCCTCGACGTGGAAGACCGCCCAGCTGGCCGAGCTGATGAACATCGGCCGCGACGAGCCGATCGGCATCACGAAGTTCGCCCTGGACTTCCTGGACCGCCCGACCTACCAGGTCATCGCCGCGCGCCGCGAGGTCACCGACCTCGAGGACCGCCGCGACATCCTGTCGCTCCTGCTGCAGGCGCGCACCGAGGACGGCGAGGCGCTGAGCGACCGCGAGCTGCGCGACGAGCTGCTGACGCTCGTCCTCGCGGGCCACGAGACGACGGCCAACTCGCTGGCCTGGACCTGGGAGCGGCTGGTGCGCTGGCCCGACGCGCACGACCGGCTGCGCGACGCGGTCCGCGGCGGCGACGGCGCCGAGTCCGCCCGCGTGGTCGAGACGACGATCACCGAGGGCATGCGCTCGCGGCCGGTCATCCCGATCATCGGCCGCCGCGTGCAGGTGCCGTGGCGGCTGGGCGAGTACGCGGTGCCGGCCGACACGCCGGTGACGATGAGCATCCTGCTCATCCACCACCGCGAGGACGTCTACCCCGACCCGTTCGCCTTCCGGCCCGAGCGCTGGGACGACGCCAAGCCCGGCACCTACACGTGGATCCCGTTCGGCGGCGGGATCCGACGCTGCCTGGGCGCGGCGCTGGCGATGGCCGAGCAGCGCGTCGTGCTGGAGACGATGGCGCGGCGGCTGGATCTCGTCTGCGCCGAGCCCGAGCCCGAGCGCGCGGTGCACCGCAACGTGACGATGATCCCGTCGCGCGGCGCGCGCGTCGTGGTGCTCAGCCGGCGCTGAAGACGACCTCGCGCTGCCCCGCGCCGGGCGCGGCGAAGGCGAGCAGGCGGCGGCCGTCGCGCGTCAGCGCCGCGGCGTCCTTCTTCCGGTAGGCCTTGCCGCTGAAGCTCGCGATCGTCACGGTCGCGACCTTGTCGGTGGCCTTGATCCGCCAGTTGCCCGCAACGAAGCCGTCGACGAGGACCATCCCGGCGATCAGGCCGTTCTGGGTCATGACCAGCCGCTTGTAGGCGGGCGGGAGGATCCGGCTCGTGTCGGCGTGCGACAGGACCAGGTTGTCGAACGGGCCGACGAGGCGCGGCTCGGCCGGCGTCTCGTCCGCGCCGGGCCGCGGCGCGCCGGGCAGGTCGAAGAGCTCGCGGCCGTCCTCGTCGGCGAAGGACGCCAACTCGCCGCGCAGGCGCTCGAACGCCTCGGCGGCGCGGGCGCGGCCCGACCACTTCTGGAAGTCGTGCGGCCGCGCGGGGCCGAAGGCGGCGAGGTAGCGGCGCACGAGGCCGTCCAGCGCGGGCTCCTCCGCGGCGGCGACCGCCTCCTCCCCCAGCCACGCCTCCAGCGACGTGTGGGCCGCCGCGCCGCTGCGGCCCCAGAGCCCGCGCGGCGGCACCTGCACGAGCGGGACGAGCGCCCGGATCTGCTGGGCCAGCGACGGCGGGTCGGCGTCGGGCCAGCGCTGCGCCAGCAGCGCGCCGAGCTGCGCGAACGTCCGCGGCTCGGTCTCCACGAGCGCGCGGCCGGCCGCGGCCAGCGCCGCACGGTCGACGCCGTCGACGCCCACGCTCCAGTTGCCCTCGGTCCCCCGCGTGATCACCGGGTCGGTCAGCGACCGCAGGACGCGGGCGTCGCGCGCGGAGACGAGGTGGATCGTCCCCCGCATGAGGACGATGCGGACGGCGGCGCGCGACTCCAACAGCGCCGACAGCGCGTGCGGGTCGAAGTCCGGCAGCCGCGCCCAGAGCTGGAAGTACGGGGCCTTGACGTCCTGGGCCTGGAGCCCGACGAGATGCTCGATCGCGTCCAGCGGCGTGGCGCCCGCGGGCGGCCCGTCGAGCAGCCACTGGCGCGCGAGCAGGGCGCGGTTCAGCGCCCGGCGGTCCAGGACCGCCTCAGGCGACGGGCGCGACAGTGATGTCATAGGTCTTGGTCTCGGGGGCCAGGAGCGCCATCAGCGCCTCGGCCTCGCGCAGCACGGCGCGGTCGTGCCGCTTGGGCCAGGGCGCGAACGGGGCGATGCGCAGCGCGTCGCCGTCGCGCCGCCAGGTCGCGCGCCAGAAGCCGTCGACCAGGAGCGTCCCGGCCACGCCGCCGTTGCCGGGCGGCAGCGGCACGGGGCGCGGCACGTCGATGATCCGCGCACGGTCGGCGTGGGAGAGCAGGGCGTTGTCGTACTCGGGCAGGAAGCGCGGCGGCGCGGGCGTGCGCGGGTCGGGCCGCGGCGCGCCGGGCAGGTCGAAGAGCTCGCGGCCGCGCTCGTCGGCGAAGGTCGCCAGCTCGTCGCGCAGCCCGTCGAGGATCGCTGCCACGCCCGCCATGCCCGACCACGTGGCGAGGTCGGCCGCGGTCGCGGGCCCGATGGCGGCCAGGCCGCGCC
>JAOPZD010000326.1 GCA_025964295.1 Conexibacter sp. | reverse complement strand
CGGAAGCGCGGCACCGCGCCCAGCCGCGCGTCGAGGTGGCGCCGCAGCGCCGCCACCGGCGGCGGGCCCGCGCCATCGCCGTCGAACCGCAGCGTCCACCCGACATGCAGGGGCGCCTGCGGCGTCTCGAGGTCCAGGAAGGCGAGGTCCAGCGCGGTCGGGCGATCCACGTCGCGCCCATCCTCTCGCACAAACGTCCAGGCGTGGCGGACCTCGCCTCAAGATTGTTCGGGGCCTGCCGTTTAAAGGCGTGAGGCGCCCCCTCTGGGGACGCCTCGAACAACTCGCCGTGTGTTCTCTTAGAACTTGAAACCCACGGTGCACCCCCAAGATGTCTGCGCTGCGCACCACCGCAGCGACTAGCGGACGGACGGATATCCCGACGACAACGGCGCCCGCCTGCCAGCACGGCGCCGTTTCGTCATGCGGGACGCAAGTTTCTGCGCCAGACGTCCATCGCGCCATCCCCAGAAGTGGGTATCGGACACATCTTTGGACGTATGTCCTATCCAGTCGGCGTTATGAGCCTTGGCCGTCCAGGCCGGCCAGGCCGGCCGAATGCAGGAGGTTCACCGCCGCTCAGGCGCGTTTGAGCACTTGCGCCCCACCGCTGGATCCGGCCTCAATGGCCCCAAGGGCCTGAGAGATCAGGCCGCTTGGGGCAGCGCGTAGCCCCGCACACGGGCGTCGAAGTCGAGCTCGCGCTCGAAGTCCGCGTCCGTCGTGTGCTGGAACTGCAGGCCGCTGCGCTCCACGATCCGGATGAAGGCCTCGACGAGGTCTCCGTCCAGCTGAGCGCCCGAAACACGGCGCAACTCGGCGATGGCCTCGGCCTGGGAGACCGGATCGCGGTAGGAGTCGCGGGCCGTCATGACGTCGTAGGGGTCGGCGATCGAGAACATCCGCGACAGCTGCGGGATCTGCTCGCCGGTCAGGCCGCGCGGGTAGCCGCGGCCGTCGATGCGCTCGTGGTGGGCGAGGATGATCTCGGCCACCGGGCCGTAGCCGTTGATGCGGCGCACGAGGCGCGCGCCCTGGTACGGGTGGGTCCGGACGATCTTCCAGTCGTCGTCGTCGAGCTTGCGGTTGGCGAGCAGGATCCGGTCCGGGAAGGCGAACTTGCCGATGTCGTGCAGCAGGCCGGCCGTATGGACCAGTTCCTGCTCAGCGGTGGTGCACCCCACCTCCTCGGCGATCGCGCGGGCGTAGCGGGCGACGGCGGCGCTGTGGCGGGCCGTCATGCGGTCGCGCAGCGACAGCGTCTGGACCAGCGCGGCCAGGACGCCGACCTGCAGCGAGGCCAGCTGCGTCGAGCGCGCCTCGAGCTGCTCGGCGCGCTCCTGGGAGATCAGCAGCTCGCGCGTCAGGACCTGGAAGAGGAACAGCGCGACGAGGATCGCGACGAGCGCGGGGAGGCCGACGGCGCGGTAGGTCGCGGCCGTGCCGACCGCCAGCGCGGCGGCGAGGGCCTCCGAGGGCAGGATCGGGACGTAGATGTTGCGGATCGCGCTGCGGATGGTCCCGCCGGACATGCAGACCATCGGGACCGCGATGAGCATGAAGTTCAGGACGTTGACGCCGGCGAAGACGACCGAGACGGCGAGCGCGAAGTCCATGCCGTCGGCGTCGGCGAGGTTCAGCGCGCGGACCGCGAGGCCGCCGATCAGCGGGAACGTCGCGTACGCGCTGACGTTGGCCAGGACGAGCGCGGGCCGGCTGCGCAGGCGGATCGCGTCCGGGATGACGGTCAGCAGGCCGATGGCGACGGCGGGCCCGGGGCCGAGCAGCGCCATGGCCAGGACGAGCGCCACGAAGGAGCCGGTGAGGCGCAGCGCCTTGGTCTCGATCGCCATCGCGTCGGAGGCGACGGCGATGCCCGCGAGCAGGACGACGAGGCCCAACGGCGACCAGTCGGAGGCACGGGCGGTCGCCACGACAACGACGAGCGATGACGCGAGGAGAGCGATCTGTGCGACAGCGAGGGTCCTGCGGCCCATTACGCCCTGCTTATCGGCCCAGTTGGCAGAATCCTTAGCTGAGGGCAGGCCGCGCCGCCGCCGGGCGCCTGTTTAGATTGACCCCCGTGTCGCCGGTGAGGAGATCACTTCGGGTACGTGGGTTCCCGGCGCTCGCGACGTCCTATGCGATCAACGAGCTGGGCGACAACCTGGGGGTCGTCGCCCTGGCGATCCTGGTGCTCGACCGCACCGACTCCGCCCTCGCGGTCACCGCGCTGTTCGTCGCGAGCAAGTTCCTGACGGCCTTCGCGGCGCCGGCGCTGACCGCCGGGCTGGACCACCGGCGGATCAGCCGCGTGCTGCCGGCCCTGTACGCGCTGGAGGCGGGCGCGTTCGCGGGGCTGGCGGCGATCGCCGACGCGTTCTGGCTCCCGGCGGTCCTGGCCTTCGCGTTCGCCGACGGGCTCCTGGCGCTGACCGCGCGCGGGCTGTCGCGCGGGGCGATCGCGGCGGTGCTGACGCCGGCCGACGCGCTGCGCGAGGGCAACGCGCTGATCAACGTCATCTTCGCGGTCATGAGCGCGGCGGGGCCGGTCGCCGCGGGGCTGATCGTCCACGAGTGGGGCGTGGCGGAGGCGCTGTGGCTCGATGCCGCGTCGTTCCTGGCCGTGGCCCTCCTGCTGCTGGCCAGCGCGCGCAGCCTGCCCGAGCCGGAGGTCGGCGTCCGGGAGAGCTGGCGCGCGCGGGTGCGCGACGGCCTGGCCTACGTGCGCGGCCATCCGACGGCGGGGCGGCTGATCGCCGGCCAGTCGGTCGCGATCCTGTTCTTCACGCTGATCATCCCGATCGAGGTCGTCTACGCCAAGGAGACGCTGGACTCCTCGAGCCTCGGGTTCGGCATCCTGATCGCCGCGTGGGGCGTGGGGATCCTGCTCGGCTCCCTGCTCTTCGCACGGTCGCGCGGGCGGCCGCTGGGCTCGCTGGTGCTGGTGTCGACCGCGGCGATCGGGATGGGCTACGCGGTGATGGCCGGCGCGCCGACGCTGCTGGTCGCGTGCGCGGGCTCCGTGCTCGGCGGGACCGGCAACGGCGTGCAGTGGGTCGCGGTGATGACCGCGCTGCAGGAGGCGGTGGAGGACCAGTACCAGGCCCGGGCCGCGGGGCTGCTGGAGTCGGCGGCCGCGGCGGTGCCGGGCATCGGCTACCTCGTCGGCGGCGCGCTGACCGCGGCGGTGTCGCCGCGGCTGGCCTACGCGGTCAGCGCGGTGGGCGTGGCGGTGGTCGTGGTGGTCTGGGCGCGGCGGCCGATCGTGCCGGACCGCGTGCGCGTCTAGCCTGCGCCGCGATGCCGTCCGACGCCGAGGTCCTCGCCGCGCACGACGTGGCGCTGGTGCGGGCCGGCAACCCGTCGCCGCTGACGCTGACGGGGACGAACACGTGGCTCGTGGGCCGCGATCCGTGCTGGGTGGTCGATCCGGGCCCGGCGCTGGAGGCGCACGTGGCGGCGGTGCTGGCGGCGGCCGGCGCGCGGGGCGGGGTCGGGGGCGTGGCCCTGACCCACGACCACGCCGATCACGCGGGCGCGG
>JAOPZD010000131.1 GCA_025964295.1 Conexibacter sp. | reverse complement strand
CCCCGCCGCACGCGTCGATCGCGCGCTCGACGCGGCCCAGGCGAAGCTCGACGTCGCCGACGCCGATGCCGCCTCCGACCTGGTCGCGGCCGCCAAGCTCGGGCCGATCGACGCGCTGCAGCGGGCGCGACTGGAGCGGCTCGGCGCGCAGATCGCCTTCGCTCGCCGCCGAGGGCGCGACGCGCCGCCGCTGCTCCTCGACGCCGCCCGTCGGCTTGAGCCGCTGGACGCCGCGATGGCCCGCGACACCTACCTGGAAGCGTTCGAGGCGGCGATGTTCGCGGGGCGGCTCGGCGCCGGACCGAGCGAGCGCGAGGTGGCCCAGGCCGCGCGCGCGACCGTTGCGCCGCAGGGCACCGGTCCAGGCGACCTGCTGCTCGGCGCCCTCGTGACGCGGTTCACCGACGGGTACGCGGCGTCGTTCGCGCCGCTCTCGGAGGCGGTGCGCGCGTTCGCCGCCTCCCGCGGCGACCGGGAGGACCCACGCCGGCTGTGGCTGGCGTGCCGCCTCGCGCAGGACCTCTGTGACGACGAGCTCTGGGAGCGCCTTGCGACAGGAGGAGTCCGCCTCGCGCGCGACACCGGCGCGCTCACCCTGCTCCCGGTCATGTCGAATCACCTCGCGGCGTACAGCGTCCATTGTGGGAAGTTCACCGATGCTGCGGTGTTGATCGCTGAGGTCGACTCGATCACTGAGGCCACGGGGCTGCCGCCGCTCAGGTACGGGGCGATCATGCTGGCCGCGGCGCGGGGCGACGAGGCGGCGGCGCAGCCGCTCTTCGACGACGCGTGGCGGAACGCGAACGAGCGCGGTGAGGGCTCGGCGCTCGGCCTGCACGGATGGCTCGCCGCGCTCCTGCACAACGCCAACGGCCATTACGGCAAGGCGCTCGAGGCCGCCCGGCGGGCCTGCGAGCACGCGGACGTCATGGCCTACGGCTGGGCCCTGGCCGAGCTGGTCGAGGCGGGGGCCCGTGGTGGCCGGCCGGACGAGGCGGCGGTGGCGCTGCATCGCCTGCGCGAGCGCACGCGCGCCGCGGGCACGGACTGGGCGCTGGGGATCGAGGCGCGCTGCCGCGCGCTGATCGGCGACGACGAGCCCTCCTACCGCGAGGCGATCGAGCGGCTCGCGGGCAGCCGCGCGGCGCTCGAGCTCGCCCGTGCCCGTCTGCTCTACGGGGAGTGGCTGCGACGCGAGAACCGCCGCACGGACGCGCGCGAGGAGCTGCGCAGCGCCCACGCCGACTTCAGCCGGTTCGGCGCCGCGGCGTTCGCCGAGCGGGCGCGCCGGGAGCTGCTGGCCACCGGGGAGACCGTGCGACGGGTCACCGCGCACACCCGGGACGCGTTGACGCCGCAGGAGGTCCAGGTGGCGACGCTGGCCCGTGACGGGCACACCAACCCGGAGATCGGCGCCCAGCTCTTCATCAGCCCGCGCACCGTCGAGTACCACCTGCACAAGGTGTTCCGCAAGCTCGACGTGAGCACTCGCCGGCAGCTGCGCGACGCGCTCGAAGAGCAGGCCGCCTGACGGCTCGCGCGGCGCCGCGTCAGCTCGGATCCGCCGTCGCCAGCGCTCCCGGCAGCTCCTTGCGCGAGGTGATCCCCAGCTTGGTGAAGACCTTGCGCAGGTGGTACTCGACCGTGCGGGGGCTCAGGAACAGCTCGGCGCCGATCTCCGGGTTGGACCGGCCCTCGCCGGCCATGCGGGCGATCTGCGCCTCCTGCGGCGTGAGGACGTCGCGCGTGGCCGCGGTGCGCTTGAGCGCGGTCTCGCCGGTGGCCGCCAGCTCGCGGCGGGCACGCTCGGCGAAGGCCTCGGCGCCGAAGCGGCTGAAGTCGCCATGGGCGGTCCGCAGCTGCTCGCGAGCGTCCACGCGCCTGCCCTCGCGGCGCAGCCACTCGCCGTAGAGCAGCCGTGCGCGCGCGAGCTCGGTGCGCATGCCGGTGCGCTCGAGCCGCTCGACCGCTTCGCCGAAGTGCGCCTCGGCGGCGGCACCCTCGCTTGCCATCCCCCGCGCCCGGGCCAGGATCCCGAGCGCCCAGTCCGTGCCCGCGGCCAGCGCGCGCTCCTCGAGCCGCGGAAGGGCGGCGGCGACCTCATCCGGCCGGCCGGCACGGACCGCCGCCTCGACCAGCTCGACCAACGACGCAGCGGCATAGCCCTGGTCTTCGTCCTCGCTCGCGATGCGCGCCGCCTCGAGCGCCACCTCGTAGCGGCCCAGACCGTTGTTCAGCACGGCGGAGCCGTAGGCGGCCAGGGCCAGCACCCGTCCCTCGCCGCGCGCGGTCGCGCTCTCGCGGCCCGCGTCGATGAGCTGCTGGGCCTGGCTCTCGGCACCGCGCCAGGCGGCGAGGAGGAGCTCGCCGTACACGAGGTTCGCGTTGCCCGTCGACGCCGTGATGGCGTCGGCCTCCTGCAGCCGGGCGGCGGCGGCGGTCAGCTCTCCGGCGAACAGGTGCACGCCGGACAGGTACGTGAGCGTGACCGGCAGCATGGACAGCGCCCCGGCCTGCCGCGCCAGCTGCTCCGCGCGCGCGGCGAGCGCCGCGAACGCCTCGTCGTCCCACAGCTCGAAGACCGTCAAGGACTGGACCACCGGACACAGCAGCAGCCAGCGCATGATCGCCTCGTGATCATCGAGGGCCTCGTCCCGGAACGCCTGGAGGGCGGCCCGGAGCGGCGGCACGCCGGCGGCGGGGCCCTCCGTGAAGCGGGTTGCCATGCCGTCGAGCACGAGGTCGATCGATCGCGGCGGCTGGGGTGCGGCGGGCGCGGCCCGGGCCGCCTCTGCCGCGTCGTGCACCCCGGAGGCGGAGCCGAGCCGACCCGAGTACATCGCCGCTCCGAGCGCCTCGAGGTGGGCCTCGCGCGCCAGCGCCGGGTCGTGCGCGGCGAGCTGTCGCGCGGCGTCGAGCAGCAACGGCGGAGCGTCGCTCCCACGCCGCAGGGCGAACACGATCTCGCCGCGCAGACGCGAGAGCCGGGCCCGCTCGAGACCGTCCAACGGGGACAGCTCCGCAACGGCCAGGAGCTCGAGCGCGGCCTCGGGGGCCGCCGACTCGAACTTGGCCTGCGCCGCGGCCAGCGCCCGCCGGCCGCGCAGGTCGTCGCCGGGCGTCAACTCCGCGGCGCGCGCGAGGAAGGCGGCCGCCGCGGCGATGCCGCCACGAGCCTGCGCACGCCCGGCCGAGCGCTCCAGCTCGCCGGCCACCTTCTCGTCCAGACCGGCCGCGGCGTGCGCCTGATGCCAGGCGCGCCGGTCTGGATCGAGCTGCGGATCGGTCGCGCCGGCCAGCGCGCGATGGGCGTCCCGCCGCTCCGGCACCGAGGCGGTCCGGTAGGCCGCCGAGCGGACCAGCGGATGCCGGAACCGCGCCCGCGGGCCGATGTCGATCAGGCCCGCGGCCGCGGCCGGCCCCGCATCGTCGAGCCCGATGCCGAGGTCCTGCGCCGCGCGGAGCAGGAGGGTCACGTCGCCCACCCCGTCGGCCGCCGCGAGGAGCAGCAGCATCCGGGTCGCGTGCGGAAGGCGATCCAGCTGTCGGGCGAACTCCTGCTCGATGCGGCCGGTCAGCGGCATCGCGCCCGGCAGGCCGAAGCCGCCGGCGATCGCCGTCGGCGTCAACCCGCGCGGCAGCTCGAGCAGCGCCAGCGGATTGCCCGAGGCCTCGGCGAGAATCCGGTCGCGCACGCCCTCGTCGAGCAGGCCGGGGATCGTGGCCTCCAGCAGCCGTCGGGAATCGCGTTCACCCAGTCCCTCCACCGCCAGCTCGGGGAGCCCGCCGAGCTGATGGTCGGTGCCGTCGTCGCGCACGGAGAACACGAGGCCGACCCGCTCCGCCAGCAGCCGGCGCGCGACGAACGCCAACGTCTGCGCCGACACGCCATCGAGCCATTGCGCGTCGTCGACGACGCAGAGCAGCGGCTCCTCCTCCGCACTGTCGGCGAGCAGGCTGAGCACCGCCAACCCCACCATGAACCGATCCGGCGACGGGCCCCGGTCCAGCCCGAACGCGGTGCTCAGCGCCTCGCGCTGCGGGCCCGGGAGACGGCTCAGACGGCCGAGCATCGGCGCGCACAGCGCGTGCAGGCCGGCGAACGGCAGCTCCATCTCGGACTCGACGCCCGCCACCCGCACCACACGGCAGCCAGCGGCTCCGGCTACCAGATGCTCCAGCAGGACGGTCTTGCCGACGCCGGCCTGGCCGTGGAGGACCAGCACCCGGCTCTGCCCCGCGCGCACGCCGGCGACCAGGTGGTCCAGCGTCTCCCGCTCGACGTGGCGGTCGAGGAGCGTGGGTGTGAGACGGACGCCGGCCATGGGTCGCGGCTCATTATCGCCGTTGGGCGCGCCGAGACGGCGCTCAAAAGGCCTGCGTTATGGAGCGATCGACGGCGACGACTGGGGACCTCGCTGGGGACCTGACGGATGCCGCGGGCGCCGGGCCCCCGATAGACCGCGAACCATGGATGCCCCGCGGCCGGAAGCGAAGCGATGACCCTCGAGGCGGCGCCCCTGCGCGGGCGCGGTCGCGAGGTGGACGAGCTCGACGCTCTGGTCAGCCGCGCGCGGGTCGGCCGCAGCGGCGCGCTGGTCGTCTCCGGCGAGGCCGGCATCGGCAAGACCGCGCTGCTGGACCGGATGGTCGCCGGCGCCGGGACCCACGCCCGAGTCGAGCGCATGGTGGCGTCGGAGTCCGAGATGGAGCTGGCCTACGCCGGGCTCCAGCAGCTGTGCGCACACATGATGGGCGCCGCCCAGCGGCTCCCGGGCCCGCAACGTGAGGCGCTCGAGACGGCGTTCGGCCTACGGGAGGCCTCAGCGCCCAGCCCGTTCCTGGTGGGGCTGGCGGTTCTCGGGCTGCTGACCGAGGTCGCGGGGGATCGAGCGCTGCTCTGCGTCATCGACGACGCGCAGTGGCTGGACGAGGTCTCGGCGCGCGCGGTCGCGTTCGTCGCCCGCCGCCTCGACGCCGAGGGCATCGCGATCGTCCTCGCGATGCGCAGCGTCGACGACACCGCGGCCGACCTGCCGCAGCTGATCCTCCGGGGACTCGGCGACGAGGACGCGCGTGAGCTGCTCCGCCTCTCGCTGCCCGGTGCGATCGACGGGCGGGTGCGCGACCAGCTCGTCGCCGAGGCGCGCGGGAACCCGCTGGCGCTGCAGGAGCTGCCGCGCGCGCTGAGCCCGGCCGAGCTGGCCGGCGGGTTCGCCCTGGCCGGATCGATGCCGCTGGAGAGCCGCATCGAGCACAGCCTGATCGCCCAGCTCGAGCCCCTGCCGGCGGCGACCCGCATGCTTCTGCTGCTTGCGGCCGCCGATCCGACCGGCGACCCCGGGCTGCTGTGGCGGGCCAGCGCGGGGCTGGGGCTCGGGCCGGAGGACGTCGATCTCGCCGTGCAGGCCGATGCGCTCGTCGTGGGCGCACGGGTCGGCTTCCGCCATCCGCTCGTCCGGTCGGCTGTCTATCGGGCCGCGTCGCCCGAGGAACGGCGACGGGTGCACGCCGCGCTCGCCGACGCGATGTCCACCGACCGCGACCCGGACCGGCGCGCCTGGCATCGGGCCGCCGCCACGCTGCAGCCCGACGAGGCGGTCGCCGCTGACCTCGAGCGGTCGGCCGCGCGCGCCC
>JAOPZD010000293.1 GCA_025964295.1 Conexibacter sp. | reverse complement strand
GCGACCGGCCTGGCCGCGGTGGTGGCCTTCGCGCTGACGCGCGGCGGCGGCGGCCTCGGCCTGCCCGACCTCGAGCTGCTCGCCGCGGTCCTCCTCTGCGCGCTGGGCTACGCGGAGGGCGGCAGCCTCAGCCGCGAGCTCGGCGGCGCGCGGACGATCTGCTGGGCCCTGGTCCTCAGCCTGCCGGTGACCGTCGTCGTCGCGGGCGTCGCGCTCGCCCACGACGGCGCCCACGCGGGCGCGACCGCGTGGCTCGGGTTCGCCTACGTATCGGTCATCTCGATGTTCTTGGGGTTCTTCGCCTGGTACGCGGGGCTCGCCCGCGGCGGCGTGGCGAAGATCGGCCAGGTCCAGCTCGCCCAGCCGGTCCTGTCGCTGGCCTGGGCCGCGCTGGTCCTCGGCGAGACGGTCTCCGCGGCGACCGCCGGCGCGGCGCTGGCGGTCCTCGCGTGCGTGGTGGCGACCCAGCGCACGCGGGTACGATCCCCCGCCAGATGACCCCCGTCGGCAAGTCCTACCCGCCCACGCCCTACGCCGTCGGCCGGGAGAAGATCAAGGAGTACGCGCGGGTGACGGGGGAGACCGACCCGCTGCACCTCGACCACGAGGCCGCCCGGGCCGCCGGGTACGCGGACGTCGTCGCGCCGCCGATGTTCGCCGTCGTCTACTGCAGCCCCGCGATGGGCCCGGTCTACTTCGACCCCGAGCTGGGCATCGACTTCGCCCGCCTGGTCCACGGCGGCCAGGAGTTCAAGTGGGGGCCCTTGGTCGTCGCGGGCGACGAGATCGCCACGACGGTCAGCGTGAAGTCGATCGAGGAGCGCGCGGGCAACGGCTTCTTCGTCTTTGAGTCCGTCTCGACCAACCAGCGAGCCGACATCGTCGCCGTCGGCACCTGGACGAACATCGTGCGAGGAGCATGACCATGGCCGACGCGTTCGAGCCGGGCCAGGATCTGCCCGAGCTGAAGGTCACGCCGGACCGCTACCTGACCGTCCGCTACGCCGGCGCGTCGGGCGACTTCAACCCGATCCACATCGACGAGGAGTTCGCCAAGCAGGTCGGCCTGCCCGGCCGGATCCTGCACGGGCTGTGGACGATGGCGCAGGTCGCCCGGGCCCAGACCGAGGCCGCCGGCGGCCCGCACGCGCTGCGGCGCCTCAGCGTCGGCTTCCGCGGCATGGGCGTCCTGGAGGAGGAGGTCGTCGTGACCTCCAGGGTCCGCGCCGTCGACGCGGACGGCACCGTCCACGTCGACACCGAGGCGACCCAGGCGGGCACCGCGATCGTGCGCCGCGGAGACGCCGAGCTGCGCCCCTAGACTGTTCCGGGACGTGCTCTCGCCCCGCCAAGAGCTGCTCATGCGCAAGGTCGTCGAGGCCTACACCGAGACCGGCGTGCCCGTGGGCTCCAAGACCCTGGCGACCGACCCCGACATCGAGGCCGGCCCGTCGACGATCCGCAACGAGCTGGCGATGCTCGAGGAGCACGGGCTGCTCGCGCACCCGCACACCTCCGCCGGCCGCGTTCCGACCGACGCCGGGCACCGCTGGTACGTCGACCAGCTCAGCCGCGGCGCGCTGGTCCCCGCCGGCGAGCGCCCGCTCGGGCTGCAGCTGATCCGCCGCGAGGTCGACGAGGCGATGCGCGTGACCAGCGAGACGCTCTCGCAGGTGACCAACCTGCTGGCGATCGTCTCCGCGCCCCCGATCGACACCGCGACGATCCGCCACGTCGAGGTCCTGCTGCTGCAGCCGCAGGTCCTGATGGTCGTCGTCATCACCTCCACCGGCGGCGTGACCAAGCGCGTCTTCACCTTCGACAAGCCGGTCGACCCCGGCCTCGCGTCGTGGGCGGGCCAGTTCCTCGACGAGCGCCTCGACGGCGTCGGCCTCGGCGCGCGCATGCTGCACCTGCGCCTGGCCGACACCAGCCTGACCCAGAACGAGCGCGCGTTCCTCGAGCACCTTCTGCCGGTCTTCACCGAGCTGGCCGAGACCGCCGAGGACACGCTCTACGTCGACGGCACCGCGCGCCTGATCGGCGAGCACCGCGTCCAGGACCTCGCGCAGATCAACGAGCTGATGGACATGCTCGAGCGCCGCGCGTCGCTCCTGGGCCTCCTGCGCGCTGCGCTGCAGGAGCCCGACGTGCTCGTCCGCATCGGCTCGGAGAACCAAGCCCCCGCGCTGCAGTCGCTCGCGGTCGTCGGCGCCGGCTACGGCCTGCCCGCCCGCAAGCTCGGGACCGTGTCGGTCATCGGCCCGGTCCGCATGGACTACCCCCGCGCCATCCGCTCCGTGCGCGAGGCCGCCCATGAGCTGTCGCGCTTCATCGAAGACGTCTACGGATCCTGAGATCCGCGCTCTCGACCCCGAAAACGTCCCCGGATCCTGAACCTCATGAGCTCCACCTTGCCCAGCGACCCCTATGACCTGCTCGGCGTCCCCCGCGACGCCGATGAGACCACCATCAAGAAGGCGTTCCGCAAGCTCGCGCGCGAGCTGCATCCCGACGTCAACCGCCACGACCCCGACGCCGAGGAGAAGTTCAAGGCGGCGGCCGAGGCCTACGAGATCCTCAGCGACGCCGAGCGCCGCGCGACGTTCGACCGCTACGGCCACGAGGGCCTGCGCTCCGGCGGCCAGTCGCCGAACTTCGACGGCTTCGGCAACATCTCCGACCTCTTCGACGCGTTCTTCGGCGGGTCGTTCGGCGGTGGCTTCGGCGGCGGCGCCCGCACCGGCCCGCGCCAGGGCGAGGACGTGGCCGTCGCGGTCGACGTCACGCTCGAGCAGGCCTACCGCGGCGCCAAGGTCGACGTGAGCTTCGAGGCGATCGATCGCTGCGAGCACTGCCACGGCAACGGCGCCGAGCCCGGCACGCCGATCGAGACCTGCGACAAGTGCGGCGGCCACGGCGTCCTGCAGGCGGTGACACGGTCGCCGTTCGGGCAGGTCGTGCGCCAGGTCGCGTGCGACAAGTGCGGCGGCGACGGCAAGATCGCGGCGACGCCGTGCGAGGTCTGCGACGGCCGCGGGCTCGTGGTCGGCCACCGGCGCCTGGAGGTCGACGTGCCCGCGGGCATCGCCGACGGCCAGCGGATCCGGCTCGGCGGCCGCGGCCACGCCGGCGAGCACGGTGGCCCGAACGGCGACCTCTACGTGGTCGTCCAGGTCGCGCTCGGCGACGGCTGGCTGCGCGACGCCGACGACCTCGTGACGGTCACCGACGTCCCCGCGCCGCTGGCGGCGCTCGGCACGACGGTGACGATCGGCCATCCCGACGGCGACGTCGAGATCGAGGTCCCGGCCGGCACCCAGCCCGGCGCGGTGCTGTCGGTCAAGGGCAAGGGCATGCCGGCGCTGCGCCGCCAGGGCCGCTTCGGCGACCTGCGCGTCGTGACCAACGTCGTCATCCCCCGGCGCCTGGACGCCCAGCAGCGCGCGCTCCTGCAGGAGCTGACCGACTCGATCACCGAGGAGCAGCTGCGCTCCGACGACGAGTCGATGGTCGGCAAACTGCGCCGGCTGTTCCACCGTTGATCTTCGCAGCGCCGCCCGCCGCGGAGGCGAGCCGCGAGGCGAGCGTCCGCCGCGAAACGAGCCCTCTGGGCGAGGCTTTGCCGTGATCCGGCTCGCGGTCCGCGTCCGCCGCGAGGACGCCGAGATCGTCCTCGCCGAGCTGCTGGAGCTCGCGCCCGGCGGGGTGGAGGAGACCGACCTCGACGGCGGCGCGGTCGTCGAGTACGCGGTCTACGGCGCGCCGGGCGAGCTGCCCGACCTGCCGGACGTCGAGGCGGCGGCGGGCGGTGCGCTGGTCGAGGTCGTCACGACCGAGGTCGCCGACGCCTGGGCCGATCGCTGGCGCGCGTTCCACCGGCCGATCGAGATCGCGGGCAGGCTGTACGTCCGCCCGCCGTGGGAGCCCGCGCGCGACGAGTTGATGGACTTGGTCATCGACCCGGGCCAGGCGTTCGGGACCGGCGCGCACCACACGACGCGGCTGTGCCTGGAGCTGCTGGCCGAGGAGCCGCCGCCGGCGCCGGCGGACGGCGCGGCCGGGGTCATGGACCTCGGCTGCGGGTCGGGCGTCCTGGCCATCGCCGCGGCCCGGCTCGGGTGGTCGCCGGTCGCCGGCGTCGACCACGAGCTGGAGTCCGTCCGCGCGACGGCCGAGAACGCGCAGGCCAACGGCGTGGTCGTCGGCGTGGAGCGCTTCGACCTGATCCGCGGCGGCCCGGCACCGACGGCGCCGCTCGTGCTCGCCAACCTGCTGCGCCCGCTGCTGCTCTGCGTCGCGCGCGCGGGGTTCCAGGGCGGGGCGGCCCCGGAGACGCTGATCGCCTCGGGCCTGCTGAGCCACGAGGCCGACGAGATCGCCGCGGCCTTCGCCCGCCACGGTTTGCAGGAAACCGACCGGCGCCAGAGCGCCGAGTGGTCCGCGCTGGTCCTGCGCCGCTCCGTCTAGGCGCGTAGGCGCTCAAGAAATCGGCTGAGCGGTCGACCCCGGGGCCATGGTCTGGGTCAGGGTCCTCGATCCGCTCGGCGCGCTGCTCGCGCGCCTGCGCGTCTCCCGGCAGCTTGCGCTGCTGGGCGTCGTGCTGCTCGTTCCCGCCGTCCTGGCCGGCCGCGCCTATCACCAGGCCCAGCGCACCCAGATCGACTTCAGCGCCCAGGAGCAGGTCGGCGTCCACGCGCTCGGCCCGGCCAACGACCTGGTCGTCGCCACCGTCCGCGCGCGCTCGGCCGCCGTCGCGGCGGGGCTGCGCCACCAGCCGCCGCCCGCCGCGCA
>JAOPZD010000262.1 GCA_025964295.1 Conexibacter sp. | reverse complement strand
AGGAAGGCGTTGACCGTCGCGGTCACCGTGCGCTCGTACTCGTTGATCCGCGGCAGCAGGTCGCTCGAGGCGGTGACGAACGCCCCAGGGGCCTGCTCCAGCACGATCTCCTTGACCCGCCGCTCGTGCTCCGGATGCTTGAACGACCACAGCAGCGAGACGACGAATGCCTCGGCCCCTTCGGCAAGCAGCTCGCAGATGGCCGTGCGCGCCGCGCCCTCGTCGAGCTTCCGCAGCACCCGCCCCTTGTAGTCGACGCGCTCGGACACCTCGCGCGTGAGTCGGCGCTCGACGAGCGGCCGCGGCTTCACGAGGTGGCGGTAGTTCCGCAGCGACGCGTCGTCCAACCCAAAGGCCTTCCACGCGCGCGAGACGAACAGGGTGTCACCGAAGCCCGCGGTGTGCAGGAGGCCAACCGTCGCGCCCTGGCGCTGCAGGAGCCCGTTGGTGGCCACGGTGGTCCCCTGGCTGAAGAGCTTGACCTTGGCCAGGAAATCCGCGAGCTCCAGTCCCTGGTCTCGGCCGGCCAGCTCGCACGTGGCGAGGACGCCGCCGGCCACGTTGCCGGGGGTGCTCGCGGCCTTGTAGCGGCGCAACACGCCGGCTGCATCGATGACGACCGTGTCGGTGAACGTCCCGCCGACGTCGGAGGAGACGTGGAAACCGTCCGTGGCCGGATCGCCCAGGCTCATGCGCTTCTCCCTCCGGACCTTGATGGATGCTCGTCTTCCAGCTGATCACATCGATCGACGCCTTACAAAGGCAGAAATCCGGGTCGACAGGAGGGGCCGGCAGCCGGTGCCCGTTCGGGGCCGCACCCGCGGACGCGTGGGACGGTGGCGGCTGGGTCGCCCCTGGGGGTCCAGGTGCCCCCGGGTCAGGACCTGGGGGTGGGCCGATCGTCCTGCGACGCGGCAGGACTGTTGGGAGCGGGGTGGGCGTGTTCTTCTGTGGCGGTCCAGCTGGCGAGGAGGTCGAGGGCTTCTGCGGATCGTGAGCCGGGTTCGGCGGTGTAGGCGACGATCATGAGGCCGGGGTCGGCGGCGACTTCGAGGCGTTCGAAGCTGAGCTCGAGCTGGCCGACGACCGGGTGGTTGAAGGTCTTGACGCCTTTGGTGTGGAGGCGGACGTTGTGGGCGGCCCAGAGCCCGCGGAACTCTTCGCTCTGGGTGGCGAGCTGGCCGACGAGGTCGGTGAGCTCGGGGTCGTGGGGGTTGCGGCCGGCTTCGGCGCGCAGGATCGCCACGCAGTCCTTGGCCGAGCGGTCCCAGTCGGCGTAGAACTCGCGCGCCTCGGGGGCGAGGAAGACGAAACGCGCCCAGTTGGCCGGTTGCCGCCGGGCCGGGCCGAAGAGCGCGGGGTAGAGGGCGCGCCCGAGCCGGTTGGCACCGAGGGCGTCGAGGCGGCCGTTCTCGGCGAACACGGCTGAGGCGGTCATCGAGTCGAGCATCCACTGGACGCTGGGGCGGACGGTCTGGGTGGCGGGACGGCGGCGACGGCTGGGGCTCGGCTGGCTGGCACCGGCGAGGTTGAGCAGATGCGCGCGTTCGGCCTCGTCGAGTTGGAGGGCTTCGGCTAGGGCGTTGAGCACGCTGTCGGACGCGCCGCTGAGGTTGCCGCGTTCCATGCGGTTGTAGTAGTCGACGCTGAGGCCGGCGAGCGTCGCGACCTCCTCGCGGCGCAGCCCGGGGACGCGGCGAGCCCCGAACACCTTCAGGCCGGCCTGCTCGGGAGTGATGCGCCCGCGGCGCGAGGTGAGGAAGTCGCGGATCTCGGCCTTGAGGTCCATGGGCTCAACGGTAGAGGCATCCCACGACCGTTGGGGTGCCCTGTCAGTACCTGGAAGAAGGGGTCCTCTCAGCTCCACCGATTCGGTGCCATGTTGATGGTCATGGCCGTCACCGCCCCGCCGAGAACCCACGAACCGCTCGTCGAGACCCTCGAGGATCGGCCGGCCGCCCTTCCGTCGGTGGTCTGGGTGCTCGCGCTGGGCACGTTCCTGATGGGGACGACCGAGTTCGTGGTGGCCGGTCTGCTGCCCGAGATCTCGGGCGACCTGGGCGTGAGCGTGGCCCGCGCCGGGCTGCTGATCACGATCTTCGCCGTCGGGATGATCGTGGGCGCGCCGCTGATGACGATGCTCACGCTGCGGATGCCGCGCCGGCTGACGCTCATGCTCGCCCTGGCCGTCTTCGCGGCCGGCCACGTCATCGTCGCGCTGGGGTCCGGCTTCGTCCTGCTGCTCGCGGCGCGGTTCCTGACCGCGCTGGCGACGGGAGCGTTCTGGGCGGTGGCCAACGTGGTCGCCGCGCGCGCCGCCGGCGAGGCTCAGAGCTCACGCGCCCTGGGCGTCGTGGGCGCCGGCGCGATGCTCGCCAACGTCGTCGGCGTGCCCCTCGGCGCCTTCGGCGGCCAGCTCATCGGCTGGCGCGGACCGTTCTGGGCGCTCGCCGTCCTCGCCGTGCTCGCCATCGGGCTGATCGCCCGCCACGTGCCGCACGACGCACCCGACCAGCAGGCGGTGTCGATCCGGTCAGAGTTCTCTGCGCTGCGTTCGGGTCGGCTGTGGCTGGTGCTGGCGGCCTGCGCGACGACGACTGGCGGCGTGCTCTCGGTCTACACCTACATCTCGCCGCTGCTGACCGATCGGGCCGGTGTCGCCTCTGGCTTGGTGCCGCTGGTGCTCGCCGGCTTCGGCGTCGGCGCGCTGGCCGGCTTCATCATCGGCGGCCGTCTCGGCGACGTGCGCCCGCACGCGACGATCATCTTCGCGCCGGTGATGACCGCGGTCCTGCTGCTGGCGATCTGCCTGGTCTCGAGCATGGCCGCGCCGACGATCGCCCTGGTCGCCGCGCTGGGCCTCGGGCTCGGGATCAACCCCGTGTTGATCTCCCTGGCTGTCCGCTTCGCCGGCCGTGCGCCCACCCTCGGGTCGGCGCTGACCGTCTCGGCCTTCAACTTCGGCACCGCCCTCGGCTCCTGGATCGCCGGCATCACGCTGGACTCGAGCCTCGGCGACACCGGACCCGCCGTCGTCGGGACCGTCATCGCCGCGCTGACCCTGATCCCCACGACGGCGATCGTCATGACCGAACGCCGTCACTCGACCATCTTCAACTAGGACAACGAAAGGACATCAACAATGCGCGCAACCATCATGTACGGCGCCGGCGACGTCCGCGTCGAGGACGTCGCGGACTCGGTCATCAAGCACCCGACCGACGCGCTGGTTGGCATCACCGCCTCGTGCATCTGCGGCAGTGATCTCTGGCCCTATGGGTCGCGGTCTGCCGATGACGAGCCCGCCCGGATGGGACACGAGTTCATCGGCATCGTCGAAGACACCGGGTCAGACGTCAGCACCGTCCGCAAGGGCGACCTGGTCGTCAGCCCGTTCGCCATCTCCGACGGCACCTGCGACTTCTGCCACGAAGGCCTGCACACCTCGTGTGCCCACGGCGCCTTCTGGGACGGCATTCCCGACGAGGGGGCGCAGGCCGAGGCCATCCGCGTCCCCTACGCCGACGGCACCCTGGTCAAGCTGCCGACCGCTGAGGACTCTGCGCTCATCCCGTCGCTGCTGACGCTCTCAGACGTCCTCGGCACCGGCCACCACGCGGCCGTGGCCGCGGGCGTGAACGAGCGCACCCGCGTGACGGTCATCGGCGACGGCGCCGTCGGCCTGCTGGCCGTCCTGTCGGCCAAGCGCCTCGGGGCCGGGGAGATCATCCTGATGGGCCGCCACACCGCGCGCACCGATCTCGGCCGCGAGTTCGGCGCGACCGCCGTCGTCGCCGGCCGCGGCGAGGAGGGCATCGACGAGGTGCGTGAGCTCACCGGCGGCGACGGCACGCACGTCGTGATCGAGGCCGTCGGCGCCATGGGTGCCTACGAGCAGGCGCTGGGCATCGTCCGTCCCGGGGGCGTCATCAGCCGCGTCGGCGTTCCCCAATACGAAGAGGCACCGATCGGCTTCGGCAGCCTGTTCCGCCACAACATCCGCCTCGCCGGCGGCCCCGCCCCGGTGCGCGCCTACATCGACGAGCTCATGCCCGACATCCTCGACGGCACGATCGAGCCCGGCAAGGTCCTGGACGTCACCACCGACCTCGACGGCGTCGCGGCCGGATACCAGGACATGGCCGACCGCACGTCGCTCAAGGTCCTCGTCACGCCATAACCCACGTCCCAAGGAATCACCATGACCAACACCGTCCCCACCATCTCGCTGGCCGATGGCACCGCGATCCCGCAGCTCGGCTACGGCACGCTGGCCCTGCAGCCCGACCGCGAGGTGAGCGCCGAGAACACGGCGCTGGCGGCCAAGACCGTCAGCGCGGCGCTGGAAGCGGGCTACCGCCACATCGACACCGCGCAGGCCTACGGCACCGAGCCCGGTGTCGGCCAGGCGATCGCCGAGTCCGGGATCCCCCGCGAGGAGATCTACATCACCAGCAAGCTGGCCAACGCCAACCACGCGCCCGAGGCGCTCAAGCAGTCCTTCGAGCAGACGATGACCCATCTCGGCGTCGACCAGATCGACCTGTTCCTCGTGCACTGGCCGCTGCCCACGCGGTCTGACACCGACTACGTCTCGACCTGGGAGACGGTCGCGTCGTTCGTCGCCGAGGGGCGGGCGCGCAGCGTCGGCGTCTCCAACTTCCAGCCCGCGCACCTGGAGCGGATCATCGCCGAGACCGGGATCGTGCCGGTCGTCAACCAGCTCGAGCTGCACCCCTACTTCGCCAACACCGCCGTCCGTGAGGCCGCCGCCCAGCACGGCATCGCCGTCGAAGCCCACAGCCCGCTCGGCCACAACAACGCCGAGCTCGACGACCCGACCCTCCAGGACATCGCAGCCGCCCACGAGCGCTCGGTCGCGCAGATCCTGCTGCGCTGGCAGATGCAGCACGGCCACATCGCCATCCCGAAGTCCGCCCGACCCGAGCGCATGGCACAGAACATCACCATCTTCGACTTCGAGCTCGACACCACGCAGATGGACGCCATCGACGCGCTCGACAAGGGCGAAGCCGGCCGCGTCGGCCCCAACCCCGACACCTACGACGGCGTCTGATGCCACCGATCATCACCAACCCCGCCTATGACTTCGGCGGCCAGGTGGCACTGGTCACCGGGGCGGGATCCGGGATGGGCCTGGTCACCGCGACCGCGTTCGCCGAGGCGGGCGCCGCCGTCGTGCTCGCCGACATCGACGAGCATGCGCTGCAGGCCGCGACCGAGGCCCTCACGGGGGCCGGCCGCGACGTGCTCGGCGTCCCCTGCGACGTCAGCGACGAGGCGCAGGCCGCGGCCGCGGTGCAGCAGGCGGTCGCCAGGTTCGGCCGCTTGGACATGGCCTTCAACAACGCCGGGATCCAGGTGCCGCCCAGCGACGCCGCCGACGAGACCGCGGAGAACTTCGACCGCGTCAACGCCATCAACCTGCGCGGCGTCTGGACGGCCATGAAGCACGAGCTCGGCCAGATGCGCGAGCAGGGCAGCGGCGCGATCGTCAACTGCTCCTCGCTCGGCGGCCTCGTCGGGTTGCCCAGCCGGGCGGCCTACCACGCCAGCAAGCACGGCGTGATCGGCCTGACCAAGAGACGAGCGACGCCCTTTCTCGCACGACGACACGCTGCTCCCACGACCCGCGTTTCTTCCAGGATGGGCGCGGCTTTGGCTGGCGACGTCCCCGAAACGCCGAAAGACCCGCGGATGCGGGCCTTCCGTTCACATGCGCCGAAGAGGACTCGAACCTCCACGGGGCAATTGCCCCACAAGGCCCTCAACCTTGCTGAACGGCGTGAGGACCGCGGAAGTACGCGGGATTCGGCTTAGGCAATGGGCTTAGTTGTCCTTGGTTGTCGGCCCAGTGTGTGGGATGCTCTGTGGGATGGTTGATCTGAAGGGCATTTCGTGACCGACGTTCGGGTGACGTTGCGGGTCAAGGACCAGGGCGGCGGGCCGCGCATCTACGCCCGCTGGCGCGACGACGGCGCGTACGTCGAGCGGCCGATCGGTCCAGGGTGGCTCGTGCGCGTTGGTGAGCCGGGCGCCAAGCCGAATGGGAAGACGATCGGCGAGTGGCGCGAGCGTCGCGGTCGCGCGCAGGACGGCTTCCTGACCGTCGACGCGGCGCGTGAGCAGGTGCCGCCGATCGTCGCCGAGTACGAGGCCGAGCAGCGGCGCGCAGCTCGCACGGCGCGGCGAGTTACCGACGAGGGCGTCTCGGTGCTGGCCGTGGTCGAGGCTTGGCTCGCTTGGCGCTCGGAGGACGACCCTGAGGGCGAGCACGAGGCCTGGAAGCACGCCCACGCCAAGAACACGCGGAACACGGGTCTTCGGTTGGCGCGCGAGATCGGCGAGGACCGGCGGGCGGACTCGGTGACCTCGGAGGAGCTGCGCAAGCTCTTGGCCGATGGCCTGAAGCCGATGCGCAACGGCAAGGTCATCGAAGGGCGCCAGACGTCACGCAAGATGCGCGCGACGTATGCGGCCGCGCTGCGCGGGATCTTCGCCTATGCCTTGAAGCAGGGGTGGGTGGGGGAGGACTCGGCCGCGGACCTGCCGGCCTATCGGGGACGGAAGAAGCGCGCGGGCGATCCGTTGCGGCGCGACGAGTATCTGACGCCTGATGAGCTGCGCTCGGTGCTTGCCGAGCTACGGGCCGGCGGATCGGGTGAGCGCCGCTCGCAAGCCGCGCGCGTTCAGGACGCCGTCATGGCGATGGTCATGGGCATGGCGGGGCTGCGCCCCGGGGAGGCCATTGCGCTGCTCTGGGAGGACGTCGACTTCTCGCTCTCGCTGTTGCGCGTCGTGTGGTCGCACACGATGGGCGTCACCGATACGCCGAAGAGTCATGCGGGCCGGGTCGTGCCGCTGGCGCCCGAGGTATCCCAGGCGCTAGCGGCGCTCGGGTTGCGCGATGTGCTGACCGGTCCGCGCGACCGCGTCTTCGTCGGCCGGGACGGTGGCCACGTCGATCTCTCGACCTTCCGTGATCGCTTCGGCGCGGCTCAGGACCGGGCAAAGGTCGCGCCGCGCCGCGACGTACGCCAGCTCCGCAACACCTTCGGCACCGTCTGCGCGAGCGAGGGCGTGCCGCTGCGGACCCTTCAGGAGTGGATGGGCCACGAGTCGATCACGACGACCGAGATCTACGCGTCGTTCATGCCGCGTCATCAGGACGCTGCGCTGGTGTCGCTGGCATTTGGGCGCGGAACGGCAAGGGAAGTAGGGGTGGGCTGAGACACACGCGCCGCGTCGCCGACGGTGAGGGCTGTGCTCCTACAACGGCGGAGGTCGCGGACGGTGTCTGGGTCGCGCGACCTGTGGCGCCGCCCTCCTACGATTGCTCTGAGCGGCTGCAAGCTGGTTGACAGGACGCGCGTCGGCGAGGTACTGAGACCGTCGCGCTCGTTTAATCGCTCAGGAATGTGCAGGAACGCGCTTGGTGGCGGCGAAGGTCGCGTCGCCCTCAAAGCGGCCCGCGTGTCTGAACGCGCACGGCCTTACCGCGACGCACAAGGACAAGCCAGATTCCCTCGCCGACACCAGTGCCCGTGCTTGAGGGCGATCAATGGGAAAAGTTCTGTGTCGAGGCGCTTGAATACCGGCACCGCGACACCCACGCCTTTCAGAAGGTGCCGGCTCGGCACCGTGGCGATTACGGGCTCGACGGCTACCTTCACGGCAACACCCTGTTTCAGTGCTATGGCGACCAGGCCGGCACGTCTTCTACGGCTCGGGCTGAGGCTCAGAAGCGCAAGCTCGATACGGATTTGCCCAAGCTCAAACGCAACGGGGCACCGATCAAAGCCCTGGTCGGCACAGGCGTCAGGCACTACGTGTTCCTCGTATCGCAGCTCAACGACAAGTCGGTCGTCGAGCACGCCACGACCTGGAAGCAGACGGTGTGCGGATGGCAGCTCGAATACCTGACCGACAGCTTCGTCGTCCATGTCAAGGACATTGACTATCTGAAGGTCGAGTGGGACCTGCTGTACGGCGCGCTCAAGCAGAAGCTGTCACTGATGACCGAAGAGGTCGACGAGGCGCAGGTCCGGACCTGGCGCGAGGCGGAGAACGAGCTGATCGTGACGTTGCGTCGCAAGCTGTCGCATATCGCCGGAGAGCGGATCGACGAGTGGGACGACCGCCTGGTCCGATGGCGGCTGGGAGAGCTGGACCGCATGACGGCGATGCGATCCCACGGACAGATCTGGCAGCGCATCCGTGAGGTTCGCGCTGCTCGCGAAGGGCAGCTGAATGCTCGTTCGCTCGCGTCGGACCCTGGAGCCGACGTCCTTGCGCTGGCAGACGGCTACACGCGCGATCTTCTCGCAGAGATTGCGTCGCTCCAGCACGAAGACGCTGGCATCCTCGCCTGGGGTGCTATCGCTGACTGGTTGATGCGTTGCCCACTGGACTACGGGTCATGACCGACCTGAATGCCACAGCGATTGTGCCCAGCCGCGCGCCGGTACCGGGCGAGCTGCGCGTGGGGTGGCGGATCCCGCTGCTCTTGATGATCGTCGATCACTGCTGGGGCGGGAAAGCCAGCTGGACTCAGATCCACGTGCTGTCGTGGGCGCTGCTTCAGCGCAAAGCGCCGGAAGACACGGCCCGGTTGCTGAGAGGAGACACGGGTATCGGCGAGCAAGTCGTCGGAATCGACCCCGCGGTGAACCGCACCGTCGATCTCGCTGTGGGCGCGGGCCTGCTGACGCTTGACGGACGACGCGTAGCACTCACCGACGCGGGGCGGACCGTGCTCACGGATACCGCCTCCGCGGAAGCCTTTGCAGTGGAGCGAGATTTGCTCGCCCAACTTCCAGGCAAGGTCACCGACCGGGCGGCGCAGGCGGCCTTGGGGAGGCATTCATGAGCCGACTGCGGCTACGGCACCTTCGCTTGCGGGTCAGCACCGACAAAGGATCATTCGGGGCGGACGTCGGGTTGGCGCCGGGTCTCAATGTGTTGGAGGCGGCCAACAGCCGCGGCAAGTCGATCTGCACGCAGTCGATCCTCTACGTCCTCGGCATGGAAGCGATGCTCGGATCGCGTCATGACGTTCCTCTGCCCGACGCCATGAACAAGGAGTTGCTGACCCCCGGCGGCGAGATCGCCCGGGTGCACGAGGCGCGGGTCTGGCTTGAGATCGAAGGGGAGGCCGGCCAGATCGTCACGGTGGCTCGATGGGCCAAGCACGGCACCATTGACCGCAAACTGGTCTCGGTATGGGACGGTCCAGTCCTCACTGAGGGCGGTGTCTTCGAGCAACACGATCATCTCGTACGCGCCGAAGGTGTTCTTGGCCGAGAAGTCGGATTTCACCACTTCCTGGCGAACCTCGTGGGCTGGAATCCCCCGGTGATCTTGCGCAACGACGGGCGAGAAAGTGCGCTGTACCTGGAGTACCTGTTCCCCTTGATGTTCGTCGAACAGCGCGGAGGATGGTCGGGCATCCAGGCTCAGCAGCCCAACTTCTTTCTGCCGGACGCCAAGAAGCGCGCAGTCGAGTACATCGTCGGGATCTCGGCCTACGAGCGCGAACGCGCACACCTTCAACTTCGACAGCGGCGCGCCTCGCTCGACCAGGCTTGGCGTGCAGCGGTTGGGGAGATTCGCGGACGCGCGCAGACAGTCGGCATGGTGCTCACCGGCATCGGCAACGACCTGCTGCTGACGTGGCCGCCGGAGAACGAGCCGGCCCTGATCGCCATTGCCACGAAGGCCACGCTGACCTCCGAAATCGGTCGCCTACACGAGGAAGTGGAGATGGCGCAACGAGTCATCGAGCGACCGGAGACCACAGACGAGACGATCGCCAGCACAGAACTTGACGAGTACGAGCGCGATCTCGTCGTGCTCTCCGCCGCCACCGCCGGCCTGGCCGACCAGGCCAACCAAGAAGAAGAGACGCAACGAGCCGTCGGACGGACACTGACCGCGCTGAAAGCTGACCTCGAACGCAACGTCGATGCTCGCCGCATCCGCGACCTCGGATCCGAGAGCTGGGCGCAGCCCGAGCACGAGTGTCCGACGTGCCATCAGACCGTCGAGGACGTGCTGCTCTCCGTCGGCGACAAGCCGCAGATGTCGCTCGACGACAACATCGCCTACATCAAGGCGGAGATCGAAACGTTCACCCTCCTGCGCAACGACGCAGGCCACGTCTACGAACTCCGGCAACGCAACCTCGAAGAGCATCGAGGCCAGCTACGCGACCTGCGCCTCAAGATTCGGGCCGCCCGAACCGCAGCGGTTGCGGGCAAGGGCACGCCATCGGCTGCCGCAATCCAAGCCATGCTTCAAGCACGCGCTCGCCTCGATGATCTGCAGAATCTCGAAGGGGTGTTCGTCGAGCTCCTGGACCGGCTCAGCGATCTGAGCAAGGCAGCCACGGACCTCGAAGCCCAGCTGTCGGGCAGTGCGTCGTTCGTGCTGACCGTCGAGGAGAGCCAGCGCCTCGACAGCCTGCGGCGGCTCGTCGTTGATCAGCTTCAGCAATACGGCTTTGACAGCTTCTCCCCGACGCAGATCGAGATCTCCAACTCGTCGTTTCAGCCAGCCCGCAACGATGCGGCCATTGGGTTCGGGATCTCAGCATCCGACGGAATCCGTCTGATCTGGGCGTTTCTTATCGGCCTTCTCGAACTAGACCGTGGGCATCCAACCAACCATCTGGGCGTGGTCATCTTCGACGAGCCCCGTCAGCAATCGGCAAACCGTCCCAGCCTCGACGCGTTCCTTGCACGCGCGTCCACCGCGGGCGCCCACCAGCAGCAGGTCCTGCTGGCCACCTCCGAAGATCCCGAGATCCTGACCGCCTCGCTGGCCGAACTGCCGCACAAGTTGATCCACATCCCCGATCGCCTGCTGCAACCGATCTCCTGAAACCCCGATGTCTTTAGGCAGCGCGCGCACGGCCCGGTCGCTCGCATCGCGCTAAGAGCAAAACGCAGAGACGCTTCCAGTGACCGGCAGCGCGTTAGATGTCGCGCAGCAGGTCGGATGCGGCGATTCCGAGTGCCGTGGCGAGGCGCTTCAGGGTCTTGATGGTGGGGTCGACGTCGCCGCGTTCGATGCGGGCGTATTGGCTTTGGGTCATGCCCGCGAGGTCTCCGACGGCTTCTTGGGTGAGTCCGCGCGCTTCGCGGGCGCGGCGGAGATTGGCCGTGAAGGTATCGAGGTGGTCGGGCATCGGCAGCAGCCTTGCCATCACGAGCCGTTGCCGCCAGTACGTAGATGTACTAGGCTGACGGGTATGGACGCTCGCGTGCGGGTCACGATCACGACGATGGTGACTGGTGCGGATCACGTCCTCGCGATGGATATCCCGCGCGATCGCTGGACGCTGGAAGAACTCCATGAACTTGCCCGATCGGTCGCGACGACCGCCGGGATTCTGGGGGAGCAGACGAGCGCGATCTCGGTGGATGTCGACTTCCCGCCCGACCAGGTGGATTAGGCCGGGCGCTCAACCCATACATCAAGTCGCCCCCGCGCCGTTGGTAGCGGCCGGGGGCATGGCCCAAGGAGCCGATAACTCCGTGAGCGCTTCGCAGCGTAACGACGTGCGGACAATCGCCGTCGATCCATCCCTCGCCGAGATCCTCCGTCTGCAGACCCTGCTGGTCCTGGCGGCCAATCACGAGCCATTCGAGGACGTCCGCTACCTCACGGCGCCCGAACTGGTGACGCTGGCCGCCATCTGGCGGGACGCGATCGGCGTCCTCGACGCGGTCGGGTGGCTGCCCGCGCCGCGGACCGCGACGATCGACGTCGCGGTGACCGCCGGTCACGCTCGCCAACTCCGTCGTCTACGCCTTGATGAGGCAATGGCGATCCTCGACTGCCTCGATGTGCGCGATGAGTTGGCCACGGATGGCGACCTCGCGGAGATCGACGCCGAGATCCGCAGCCGTCGCCTCTCCGCGCAGGGCCTCGGCGAACTCGTCCGGCGCTACCACCAGGCCGGCGCGAGCTGAACGTCGGTCAGGGACGACGCCGTGATCGAGCCGCGACATTCGCACGGCGCGGACCGCCCGCCCTCCTCGATGCCGTATTCCGGGACGGACGAGCGTGTGGATCGCGCGTTCGCCCCCGCTACGCCCGCCTTGCAGGGGTTTCGTCTCTTCAGCACTGCCGACCACCCGCACACATGATGAGAGCGCAGACCAGGGGTGTGCGGGTGGTCGGCAGCACTTCAGGTTGAAACCAGCAAGGCGGGCGCAGCGGGGGCTAGGCAGCTGGTGGAAGAGCCCAACAAGGAAGAGAAGCAGAAGAAAAACAACAACAGCACAACGAGACAGCAGAGGAAGAAGACGACGGCAGGAGCGTTCCGAAAGAGAGAGAGAAGCGAGCGGGAGGCGGAGACGGTCGCTCAGTCGGCGGCGAGGAGCAGAGAGAGCGACGGTCGTCGGGGCGGTGATAGGCGGGGAGGCAGTGGAGGGCGGCGCGGTCCGCGAGGTTGTCGGGGCGCATGTGGGCGATCTCGGCCGGGTCGGCAGCTCGCCGCGAGTGTCGACACCATCGACGATGGCCATGGGCTCCGGTCGTGGTCCTTCGCAAGGGCTCACGGCGTTGCAAACGCGCGCGAGCGCCCTTCGGCGCGACGAAGAATCACCGAGGGGAAGCGCCGTCGAGGCGTGGCGACCGTTGCCGAGCTCCGCGTGCCGGATCTGCTGCGCGTCCGCGCCATGTGGCCTGAGCTGCGAATGCGCTCGTGAATTTTTCTGCGCCACTTGGTCGGGAGGACCGCCTAGCTCTTGAGGGACCGGCGATCGAAGTCTGCGGGACCTCCCGGGGTCGCATCGCTCACTTGGTTGAGCCCCGGACACGGTCCGCGAAGTCGGAGAGGGGTCAACCGCCCCTTTCATCGACTGAGTGGACATGAGACATGGAGAGAGGATCAGGATGATCACCAGTAGAGACACGGAGGTCGTGGACTGGATCGGGCGCCTTGGCGCGGCCGATCCGGGCCACGTGATGGCACGCTTCGGGATGGGGCGCACAGCGACCTACCGGCGCCTGGCGGCGCTGGAGGCGGCCGGGCTCGTCGAGCGCTCGCGGCTGTTGCACGCGCAGCCGGGACTGACCGCGGCCACGAGGGCGGGGCTCCGGCTCTGCGGTCTGGAGGAGCTGGGCGTGGCCCGGGTCTCCGCCGCATCGGTCGCGCATTGGCACGCCAGCACGACCGTCGCGGTGCTCCTGGAGCGCCGCCATGGCCCGGGCAGCGTCGGCGGTGTGCGCGAGATCCGCGCCGCTGAGCGGACCGGCCGAGAGATCGCCACGGCTCAGGTCGGAGCGACCTCGCACCTGCCCGACCTCGTCGTCTGGGGAGCCGCCGGCCCCGGCCTCCCGGGTGGGATGGCGGTCGAGGTCGAGTTGACCGCCAAGGCCCCCAGACGACTGGAACAGATCGTCCGAGGCTGGCGGCGCGCCGTCAACCAGGGCGTGGTCTCGGGCGTCCTCTACGTCTGTTCGCCCGAGGGGATGCGCGCAGTCGAACGCGCCGTCGCCGCCACCGAAGCTCAGCAGCAAGTCCGCATCGCCGCGATGCCTGCCGCGGACGTCCTGTCTCGCGTCGGCCGCGAGCCTCAGCCCGCGACCGCCTGACCCACACGAACGACATGAACATGAACATCGCCACGCTCCTGGCCCTCGCCGGCAGCCACCACCACATCCAGACAACGACCGCGCCCGGCGACCGCGCCGCCGGGCTCCTGGCCAACCCCGACAAGCTCCATCACTTCGAGACGACGATCGCCTCCACGGGCGGCGTCCTGCTCGTCGCGATGCTGGCGGGCTTCCTCGTCGGGCTCGCCATCCACCGCGGCGGACGACTCCGGCCCGAGGTCGGCGCCACCGCCGTCGCCCTGCCTGTCGGCCCGCTCGGAGGCATCGCCGGGCTCGTCGTCGGCCATCCCGTCGTCGGCCTCGCCGCGTCGGGCTTCGCCCTCGTCGGCGCCTTCGCCATCGCGTTCCGACTCGACCAGGCCGACCGCCGGGCGGGTAAGGACCGTCGCCGCCGCGCCGAGCGCCGCTTGAGCTTCCTCGGGGTCCTGCGCGCGGCCCGGACCAGTCGCGTGATCGAAACAGCCAAGCCCACGTTCGACGAGGTCATCGTCGGCCGGACCCCGACGCGGGTCGTCAAGCTGGTCCGGGGATGGGCCTCCGGCCGTCACACCGGCGTGCTCGGCGCTCCGGGCTCCGGCAAGTCCACCACCATCGCCGCGCTCCTCGAGCAGCATGTGCGAGGCACCGACGGACTCCACCACGGCGCCGTCGTCGTCGACCCCAAGGGCGATGCGACGATCGCCCAGGCGGCCCGCGCTGCCGCCGCGGCGGCGGGCGTGCCGTTCATCGAGTTCACCCCTCAAGGCGGCGTGGTCTACGACATGCTGGCCGGCGGCGACGTCGACCGGCGCACCGACAAGATCCTCGCGGCCGAGGAGTGGACCGAGCCCCACTACCTCGCCGGGGCGACGACCTATCTCCGTGAGGCCATGCGCACGCTGGAGGCCACCGAGACGCATCCGACGCTGACCAAGGTGTTGGAGTTGATGGACCCCGACAAGCACGAGAATCATGCCGCCAAGGCCGGGCCGCAGTACGCCAAGCAGCTCGGCGACTACATCAAGGCGCTCACGCCGCGCCAGCGCGGCGACCTCGCCGGGCTGCGTGACCGGATCGCTGCGCTCGGCCGCTCCGACATGGCTGCGTGGCTGGACCCGGACCGCAACCCGGACGCTGAGCGGTTGGACCTCACCGACGCGGTCCGTTACGGCGCGGTCGTCCTGTTCACGCTCCAAGCCGACGACTACCCGATGTTGTCCAAGAAGCTGGCCGCCGCGATCGTGCTGGATCTGATCGCCATCGCCCAGCGCTACCAGAACAATCCGGCCCCGACGTTCGTGGCGCTCGATGAGTTCGGGGCTATCGACTCCGATCTCGTCCTGCGGTTGCTGGCGCGGGCACGCGGCGCGGGGTTCTCGGTCACGCTCGCCGCGCAGACGCTGGCGGATTTCACCGCTGCCAGCCCGGACGGCTCGATGGCCTCGCGGGTGATCGGCAACCTCAACGCAATGGTCGTCGGCCGCCTCAACGACGCCGAGGAGGCTGAGTGGGTCGCGCAGGTGGCCGGTACCAAGGACAGTTGGACCACGACCCAGCGCACCAACCTGATCCTTCCGGCCAACGACGGGACCCGAACGCTTGATCGGGACTTCATCGTCCATCCCGACCAGATCAAGACGCTACGTCGCGGCGAGGCGGCGGTGATCGGGCTCGATCGGATCCCCGGTCAGCGCCGCGTCGAGATCACGACCGTACGGACCCCGCGCCTCGCATGAGCACGTACCCCAACAACCAGGCATCCCGGCGTAGTGCCGGGATGCCGCAGCCGCCCGACCTGCTCGACGTGCTCGCCTCGCCGCTCATGCGCGCCGAGGAGGTCGCCGACCTGCTGGCCATCAAGACCAGCACCGTCTACGAGCTGAGCCGCCGGCGGCGGGACCCGCTGCCATCGGTGCGGATCGGCCGCAGCAAGCGCTTCGATCGTCGCGCGGTCACGCTCTGGGTTCACGCGCACGCAACAGGGTGAGTGGCTCAAGGTGCGTCTCTGCCAGCTGGTGAACAGATTCCTTGAAGTGCCGGCGACGCGTGCAGCGAGGGCACGCCCAAGAAGAACTGCGCTGGTACATCGCGGCAGGAATCCGCACGCAGATCGCGACGTCGTCCGAACGGTCCTGTACAAGTCGCGCCGGACCTACGTCAGCGACCTCGGAGGTACAGCCACGAACGAACACCGCAGGCGTTCCAATTGAGACGAGCCCGAGTGTGAGTCGGTCTCGCCGCGCAATGTGGTGCGCCGCCTTCATGTTCATGTTGGCGGCGCGTGAGATGGGACCATAGGTCCCGTACCGGACGGAAACATACATGAACACCATCCAGGTCAGCTACGACCTCCGCGCCCCGGGGCGCAACTACCAGCCTGTCTACGACTACCTCAAAGGCCATGGCACGTGGTGCCACTTGTTGGAGTCGTGCTGGCTGATCCGAACGAGCAAGACCGAGGCCACGGTCCGTGACGAGCTCATGCGTATCGTCGATCGCAACGACAAGATCGCCGCGTTTCGTGTGACGGGCGACTGGTGGGCGACGAGCTTCAGCGATACCACCACGGAGTGGCTGAAGCAGCACATGGGCACGCCGGTGGGGGTCTAGTCGAGATGTCCAAGGCCAACGACACCGATCGCTACGTCGTGCCCAACAAGGAGCGTGGTGGGTGGGACGTGGTCAAGGAAGACCACGAGCGCGCCAGCGCGCACACCCATCTCAAGGCGGACGCGGTTAGCCGTGCGGGGGAGATCGTGGGCAACCTCGGCGGCGGCGAGGTCCGCATCGCGAACCGCGACGGCGTGTTCATTGACTCAGACACGCAGCGCGGCCGGAACCAGAGCGAGTCGAAGGCTCGCGATCACAAGTAGACGGATTCCTTGCCCGGCGGTGGTGCAGCATGGCCGCCGGGCAAGGCTCTGGCTTACTCACCTCAGATCT
The DNA here is from genome assembly GCA_025964295.1 of Conexibacter sp. The sequence goes on along the minus strand of JAOPZD010000262.1, from coordinate 113 downwards.
AGAACTACAAGCTGATGCCCCAAAGTGGCACCGCTCTGGTGCTCTTGGTCGCCTTCGCGATGCCGGGATTCATCACGGTCCTGATTCAGGAGCGCACCTTCCGCCGGGCCGAG
>JAOPZD010000219.1 GCA_025964295.1 Conexibacter sp. | reverse complement strand
GAGGTCGCAGGTGACGACCGCCGCCCGGACCCCGTGGGCGCCGCGCAGCTCGGCGGCGAGCTCGTTCAGCCGGCCGGTCCGGCGCGCGAGCAGCACGACGTTGTGCCCGCGCGCGGCAAGCGTCCGCGCCACCTCCCCACCGACCCCGGAGGAGGCGCCGGTGACGAGCGCGGTCCCGGCCGGGCGGGGGGCCGGAAGGCCCATCAGTCCCCGGCAGCCGCGGTCGCCGCACCCTCGGTCTGGGCGGCCGCCGGGCCGCCCGGTCGCCGGTACCAGGCGGCGGCGAGCGCGGCGTTCTGGCGCGGCGTGCTGCCGTAGGTGGTGACCTCGTCGGCGCCGGCGTCGATGAACCGCTGCAGCGAGGTCACGCACTCGTCGACGCTGCCGATCGCGCTGCAGTCGAGCATCCACTCCCACGGCAGGACGCTGCCGGGCCCGTCGACCATCTGATGCCGGTGGTAGGTCAGGTCGCCCATGCGTGAGGCGCTGGTGAGCATCGGGTGGCTTCGCATCTCGTTCACCACACCGAGGTCCCAGTTGTTGGCCGTCGCGAGAATGTCGCCGTAGTACGGGTACTGCAGGTAGGTCACCGCGCGACCGGTGGAGATCGAGCGCGCCTCGAACTCGTCCATGTCCGGGGCGGTGACCACCGGCTGGACGATCCGGATGCTCTTGGGGTCGCGGTCCACCCGCTCGCAGGCGACCCGGATGCGCTCCACGGCTGCGGCGGTGGCCTCCGGTGTGAGCATCGGCGGCAGCATCACGCCGTCGTAGGCGGCCGCCGTGGCCTCCGCGCCCTTCTCGTGGCAGAAGCCCGCGATCCAGATCGGCGGCTGCGGCCCGTGGTAGGTGTTGTGGAACTGCAGCGCGTCGAACGAGCCCAGCTGCCCCTCGTAGGCCACGCTCTCCCCCGCCCACAGCCGCCGCGTCATCTGCGCGGACTCGACCATCGCCTTGAACGTGGTCATCGAGATGCCCATGCCGGCGAACGCGCCGTTCTCGCCGCGGCCCAGGCCGAGGACGAAGCGCGGCCCGAAGCAGCTCTGCATCGTGGCGCCGAGCGACGCGACCGACCACGGGTGCCGGGTGGTGGGGACGATGATCCCGGTGACCAGCTCCAGGCGTGAGGTGCGCGCGCCGATCGCCGCGAGGATCACGTCCGCCTGCTTGATGTCCCAGCGCTCGGAGAGGAACACCCGGCGGAAGCCGAGCTGCTCGGCGTCGACGCCGTCCTGGATGCCCTGCGCCGGCGTGCGGCCTTCGGTCTCGCGCTCGAACAGCGTCGCGTCGGAGCTGACGGCCCCGGCGATGATCCACGCGCTGAGGTCCTCGTTGAGCGGCTCCAGCGCCGGACGGCTCACGCTGGGGTCGGACAGGGGCATGGCAACTCCTTCTCGATTCGGGTCGACGGGCTCCTCGTCGCGAGCGTACCATAGCGTCTAGACACAACGGTACGCGTCCTGTTAGCGTCGCTCCAACGACCAGGACGAGGCCGATCGACGGCGTCGTGAGAGGAGCAGCGAGATGGCCGTCGCAAACCGGCTTGACCCCGAGCAGGCGAGGATCGGGCTGCAGCGCTGGGAGGACGCCCAGCGCGCGGACGCCGGCGCCGTCCGGGTCAGCGACGTCACGATCCCGAAGAGCACCGGGATGTCCAACGAGACGGTGGCGTTCACCCTGGCCTCGGACGGGGCCGGCGCGGATCGCCGGGCGCGGCTCGTCGCGCGGGTGCACCCTCGGGGCGCCGGCCTGTTCCCGGACTACGACATCGCCCGGGAGGAGCGGATCATGCGCGCCCTCGCGGAGCGCAGCCCGCTGCCGGTGCCACGCGTGCGCGGCCGGGAGACCGACTCCGCGTTCCTCGGCGCACCCTTCCTGGTGATGGACCACGTCGACGGCCGCGCGGTGGCCGACGACCCACCCCACACGGTGGAGGGCTGGGTCACCGAGCTGACGCCGGCGCAGCGCGCGACGCTGCACGACAACGTGCTGCAGCGGATCGCGCAGCTCCACGAGCTCGATCCGCGCGCGCTCGGACTGCACGACCTGCCGACCGTCGACGCGGGCGACACGCCCGCGGCCCGACAGCTCGCCTACGTGACGCGCTACGCGCGCCACGCCGCGGCCGGCGGCCCGGAGGACCCGACCCTCGCCGCCGCCCGCGCCTGGCTGCGTGAGCACTGCCCGCCCGACGACGAGCCGACTGTCCTGTGCTGGGGGGACGCCCGCCTGGCCAACGTGCTCCTCGCCGACGACCTGTCGGTGACGGCCATGCTCGACTGGGAGGAGGCGACGCTCGCCCCGCCCGCCGCGGACATCGGCTACTGGCTGTACTCGATGCGCTACTACAGCGAGGGGCTCGGGCTCCCCCTGCTGCCGGGGTTCCCGACCGCCGACGAGACCGTCGCCCGCTACGAGCAGCTCACCGGCCGACCGCTGGAGCATCGCGAGTTCTACGAGGTGCTCGCGGCCACCCGCGCCTGCTGCATCGTGGTCAGGCTCATGAACCTGATGGTCGACGCCGGCCTGCTGCCCCCCGACTCGGGGCTCCGCCACAACAACCCCTCCACGCAGCTGCTGGCGCGCATCCTCAAGCGGCCGGCCCCGGGTGGTCGCCCGCAAGAGTGGGCGGGCCTGCGATGAGCGCGCTCGACGAGCTGAAGGCCACCCACGCGCCGCTGCATGAGCTCACCGCCACCTGGCAGGACGGTGGCCAGATCAGTTTCGACGAGCTGCGCGCGCTTCACGACCGCGCCGTCGTCGCCGCCCACCGCCACTACTGCGAGACGATCGCGAGCTACCGCACCCTCGCCTCCGACCTCGCGCTCACCGAGTGCCGCGACGCGGACGTGATCCGCGCCGAGCTGTCCAGCACCGACGACGCCTTCAAGTCCTACGACGACGCCTGGATCGACGCGGGCGACTACACGGCGATGACGGACTGGCTGCGCAGCGTCTGCTCCAGCTCGATCGCGATCGACCCGACACCCATCGCCACGATCCAGGAGTGGCTCGACGCGCTCGAGGCGTCGG
>JAOPZD010000214.1 GCA_025964295.1 Conexibacter sp. | reverse complement strand
GCCAGCGCGACGGCCAGCGCCGGGCGCCCGCGGGTCAGCGCGACGACCGCGGCCAGCCCGGCGGTCACGCCGAGCGCGTAGGTCAGCCGCCCGATCATGAGGTCGGCGACGCAGCCGACCGCGAACCACGCCGACGCGAGAGAGCGGTGGCGGTGGTGCGCCACCAGGCGGTCGAACAGCGCGGCCGAGGCCACGGCCGCGGCCGCGCCGACCAGCCGCGCGCCGAACACGGCGCCCAGCGCCGGGAAGACCAGCGAGTAGCCGGGCAGCGGATGCCCGCCGTACCAGCTGTTGTCCCACACCGCGAACCCGTGGGCGGCGAAGACGCCGACGCGGTGCACCTGCGCGGCGAGGTCGGGCGTGCGCGGCCCGGAGGCCAGCCACGCCGCCGCGAGCACCAGGGTGATCGTCCAGGTCGGCGGCGCGCGGCGCACGACGCTGCCTGTCGCCGGCATCAGCACCCGGCAAGGGATAGCCCGCCGGTGCTGAACGCTGCCTGAACGCCGCTCAGTCCGGCGCGGGACCGTCCGGCTCGGGCGCGCGCGGCGTCGGCGCGCCGATCACCACGTCGATGACGCGATGGCGCCAGCGCGCCAGCGCGCGGTGCTCGGCGAAGCGCGCCTGCGCCCGGGCCAGCCGCTTGGGCCCGTAGCGGCGCCGCGCCCAGGGCGAGTTGGGCTGGGCGAGCCGGACCGCGCCGACGACGGCGAAGACCGGCACGAACAGGCCCAGGACCCCGAGCAGGATCCGGCCCTTCATGAAGCACATGATCGCCAGCAGGACGACGACGGTCGCCACCGCGGCGGTCGCGGTGACCGACTCGGGGTCGTCGAGGCCGAACGGCGTCGTGCCCACGACGACGAGCGCCGCGAAGGCCACGGCGATCACCGCCGCGTCGACCGAGCGCCGGCCCTCCTTCTCCCAGTAGACGTCCTCGAGGTGCACCCACAGCGCGAACTCGTCCATCGTGAAGCCCGCCCCGACGCCGAAGCCGATGGCGGTCAGGTGGGCCAGCAGCCCGCCGTCGGTGGTGACGAACGACAGGAACCCCGAGAGCATCATCAGGCAGATGCCCCACACGAGGTGGTGGATGTGGACGTCGCCGGTCCGGACGGCGCCGGGCCACCACGAGACGCCGCGCGTCAGCCGCGCGCTCGTGCGGATCGCCAGGAACGACGTCACGAACGACAGCAGCACCAGGAACGCCGCGCCGGAGCCGCCGCGGGAGCGGTCGCCGAACGGGTCCACGCTGATGAGCGTGGCATGGAACGTGGAGCTCATCGCCCCAACAGGTAAGCACCCTTGGCGCGCGGCCCCTCGCCGCGCGCCGGGTGCAGGCGTTTAGCCAACGGCCGCTCCCCGAGAGACCTCGGTCAGCTCGGTGACCGGGACGTGCAGGTGCGCCAGCCGGTGCGCGAGGTCGAGGTGGAGCCGGCGGGTGAGGCCGTGCGGCGCCATCGAGACCACGATCTCGTCGAAGCGCTCCTCGTCGAGGCTCTGCTCGATCGCGTCCATCGGATCGTGGTCGAGCGACACGAAGCCGGTGGCCTCCACAGCGCACAGCTCTTCGATGAGCGGCACGGTGCGGGCCAGCACGCGCATGGCCTCCTCGGCCTTGCGGTGACGCTCGGGGTGCAGCGGGTGCCACTCGGCGGCGGCGGGGTTGGGCACGATGATCCGGACCTCGACCGGACCGAGCGCGGCGCGCAGCCGCAGGCCTTCAAGCAGCGCCGACGTGGGCTCGACGTGATCGGTGACGAGCAGGACGCGGGTGAGCCCGGGAGACATCAGCAACCTCCATGGGTGACCCGTCCCGGCGGGTCGACATCGGCACCCGTCGGTGACGGAGGTGATGCGACGAGGATCCCACCGGCGGGTCGCCCTGTCGACCGGCCGTCACGACGCGCGGGCGTGCTCGAGCGGCGCGTCGGCGGGCCGGCGGCCCGGGCGCAGCGCGCCGACCCGGTCGGCGAGCGCGTCGGTCAGGCGCCGGATGCGGGGATGGTGCAGCACGAGCGCGGCCAGCGCCCCGATCAGGGCCCCGCCGAGCACGTCGGTCGGGTAGTGGATGCCCATCGCGACGCGCGTCACCGCCAGGATCGTGGCGGCGACCAGCGCCGCCGCGCCCCAGGCGCGCGAGCGCAGCAGCAGCGCGACGGCGATCGCGAACGCCGCGGTCGCATGGTCGCTGGGGAAGCCGGCGTCGGCCGCGTGGGTCGCGAAGAGGTGGACGGCGCGGGGGTGGTCGACGAACGGCCGCGGCCGGTCGACCAGGCGGCTGATGACCTGGGCCGCGACCAGCGCGAGGGCGGCGCTGAGCCCGGCGGAGACGACGGCGCGCCGCGTCGCGACGCCGCGGCGGCCGCCGACGACGACGAAGGCCACCACCAACGCGCCCAGGAACAGGATCTCCGAGGCGTTGGCGTAGGCGACGAGCGGGTCCTCGAGGCCGTCGTGGTGGGCGAACAGCTTGTTGAGGTGCTTGACGAGCGAGAGATCCATCGGCGTCCCATGATCCGTGACCGTCCCTGAACGCGACATGAACATCGCGTTCACATGGGACATGAGCGTACGACCTGAGGCGGACCCCGCCGAGGGACAAGTGCATCCTCGCGGCCGATGGTGCTCGGCTCACCGGTCGCCGATCATGGTGGACATGATCGAAGTCGAGCACGTGACCAAGCGCTACGGCGAGAAGGTGGCGGTCGAGGACCTGACCTTCACCGTCCGGCCCGGCATCGTGACGGGCTTCCTGGGCCCCAACGGCGCAGGCAAGTCCACCACCATGCGCATGATCCTGGGGTTGGACGCGCCGACGCGCGGCACCACCACGGTCAACGGCAAGGACTACCGCGACCTCTCGGCGCCTCTGCACGAGATCGACGCGATGCTCGAGGCGCGGGCCATCCACACCGGCCGCTCGGCCTACAACCACCTGCTGGCGATGGCCCAGACGCACGGCATCCCCCGCTCGCGCGTCGACGAGGTCATCGACCTGGTCGGCCTGACCCACGTGGCGCGCAAGCGCGTCGGCGGGTTCTCGCTGGGCATGGGCCAGCGGCTCGGCATCGCCTCGGCGCTGCTCGGCGACCCCGCCGCGGTCATCCTCGACGAGCCCGCCAACGGCCTGGACCCCGAGGGCATCCTGTGGATCCGCAACCTGCTCAAGGGCCTGGCCGCCGAGGGCCGGACCGTGTTCCTGTCCTCGCACCTGATGAGCGAGATCGCCCTGACCGCCGAGCACCTGGTGGTCGTCGGCAAGGGGCGCCTGATCGCCGACACGTCGGTCGCCGACATCGTCGCCCAGGCCTCCTCGAACGCGGCGATCCGCGTCCGCACGCCCGACGCGACCGCGCTGCGCGACCTGCTGACCGCCGAGGGCGCGACCGTCGCCAGCGGCGAGCGCGGGGTGCTCGAGGTCCGCGGCGTGGGCAACGAGCGCATCGGCGCGCTCGCCGCCGCCCACGCGATCGTCCTGCACGAGCTGACCCCGCAGACCGCCTCGCTGGAGGAGGCGTTCATGCGCCTCACCGGCGACGCGGTCGAGTACCACGCCGCCGCGTTCCCCTCCCCCGCCCCCTCCGATCTGGAGCAAGCCGCATGAGCACCGCCGTCGCCACCGCGACCGACCGCCCCAACCTCCACACCACCGCGCCCCGCGGGCGCGTGACGCAGCTCAACGTCGTGCGCTCGGAGTGGACCAAGCTGTGGACGCTGCGCTCGACGCGCTGGTCGCTGCTGGCCGCCGTCGTCGCGATGGCGGGCCTCGGGATCCTCGTCGCCGCCGTGCAGATGAGCCGCTGGACCCACCTCGACCCCCATGAGCGCGCCGTCTATGACTCGATCGACACCGGCGTCGGCGGCTACCACCTCGCCCAGCTGGCCATCGGCGTGCTCGGCGTGCTGGTGATCTCCGGCGAGTACTCCACCGGCATGATCCGGTCGAGCTTCATGGCCGTCCCCAAGCGACTGCCCGTGCTGTGGGCCAAGTTGGGGGTCTTCTCCGCGGTCACCTTCGTGTTGATGCTGATCTCCTCCTTCGTGTCGTTCTTCGCGGTCCAGGCGATCGTGCGCCAGCACCACCAGCAGCACGCGCTGAGCGATCCCCACGCGCTGCGCGCGGTCGTCGGCACGGCGCTCTTCCTCACCGTCCTGGGCGCCCTGTCGGTCGGCATCGGCGGCCTGGTCCGCAACACCGCCGGCGGCATCGCGCTGTTCGTGTTCCTGCTCTTCGTCCTGCCCGGGATCACCGGCATCCTGCCGGCGTCGGTCGCGGACTCCGTCAACCCCTACCTGCCCCTCAACGCCGGCTTCGCCGTCACGACGAGCACCTTCGAGAACAGCCACCACCTCGCGCCGTGGACGGGCTTCGCGCTGTTCTGCGGGTACGCGGCGCTCGCCGTCGGGGCGGCCGCGATCGGGCTCCTGCGCCGCGACGCCTGAGCGCCGCGGGGCTACGGTGGACGCGTGACGAACGGCCCGAACCCGCACCTGACGCGGCTGTCGGCATGGAGCGCCCAGCGTCGCTGGGCGCTCGACGCGGTCGTCGTCGCGGTCATCGTCGCCCTCGGCTCGCTGCGCGGGCCCGACGACCACGAGGGGCTGACGGCCTGGCTGTTCACCGTCGCGCTGGCGCTGCCGCTGCTGTGGCGCCGGCACCGGCCCGTCGCGGTCTTCGCCGTCATCACGGCGGTGGCGGTCGTCCAGTGGGCGCTCGACATCCGGGCCTTCGGCGACAGCGCGCTGCTCGTCGCGCTCTACACCGTCGCGGCGACCCAGCCGCTGCGCACCACGCTGCTGGCGGCCGCGGTGCTGGAGGTCGGCATCGTCATGGCCAGCCTGCGCTGGGCGCCCCACGGCCATCCGCTCGACGTCATCGTCGCGCTCTCGGGCCTGGCCACCGCCGCCGGCGTGCTCGGCGTCAACGTCCGCCATCGCCAGGCGCTGCTGGACTCGCTGCGCGAGCGTGCCGCGCGGCTGGAGGCCGAGCGCGACCAGCAGGGCCGGCTGTCGGCGGCCGGCGAGCGCGCCCGCATCGCGCGCGAGATGCACGACATCGTCGCCCACAACCTGTCGGTGATGATCGCGCTGGCCGACGGCGCCACCTACGCGATGCGCGACGACCCCGACCGCGCCGAGGTGGCCACGCGCAACGCGTCGCGCACCGGCCGCGAGGCGCTGACCGAGATGCGCCGCCTGCTCGGGGTGCTGCGGGAGGACGAGCCGGCCGGCCAGCGCGCGCCCCAGCCCGGGATCGACCAGCTCGACGTCCTGGTCGAGCAGGTCCGCGCGGCCGGCGTGCCGACCACCATCACGCTCGCCGGCGCCGCGCCCGAGCACGTCTCCGGCGGCCTGCAGCTCGCCGCCTTCCGCATCGTCCAGGAGGCGCTGACCAACGCGCTCAAGCACGCCGGCCCCGGCGTCGAGGCCGCCGTCGACCTGCGCTGGACCGGCCCGCGGCTGCGCCTGGAGATCGTCAACACCGGCCAGCCGGCCACCGCGCGCGGCGCCGAGGGCGGCGGGCTGCGCGGGATGCGCGAGCGCGCCG
>JAOPZD010000207.1 GCA_025964295.1 Conexibacter sp. | reverse complement strand
CGCAACCGCGCCGGGCCCTCGGTACAGGCGAACTGCCGCCGCGCTACGCCGAGACGAGGTCCTCGTCGTCGGCGAGCGCGATGCGCTCGTTGGGCACGCAGTGCGTCATGACGAGGTCGCCGGTGTCGCGGGTGCCGTTGTTGCCGAGGTTGGCTGCGCGCTGCAGCTCCTCGTCGGTCAGCGTCTGGGTGGCCAGCGGCGCGAGGCCGCGGACGTCGTCGGCGGTGATGCCGAGGCCTTCGCCGACGCGGGCGCCGAGCTCGTCCTCGGCCATGAATAGGTGCCAGAGCATGCGCTCCTGGATCGGCCGGTCGCACTGCGACAGGTTGCCGATCCAGTTGCTGACCAGCTCGTCCTTCTCCCACTGCTCGGAGAGGAGGTAGCGCTGGCCGGCCTGGACGTAGTCGTTGGTCCGCTCGATCTTGGCGCGGGTCAGGCGGCCCTCGATCACCGGGCCCTGCTCGGTGTACTCGGGCCTCGGCGCCTCCTGCGGGCCGCCGGTGATCGACGGCTCGTAGTTGACCGACGGGTTGCCGTCGCCGCCGTCGATGCGGAACTGCATATTGCCGTCGCGCTGGTTGGTCGTGACGCGCTCGGCGCCCTTGGGGTGGTTGACCGGCAGCTGGAGGTAGTTGGCCCCCACGCGGTGGCGCTGCGTGTCGCTGTAGGAGAACGTCCGGCCGACGAGCATCTTGTCGTCGCTGAAGTCCAGGCCGTCGACCAGGACGCCGGTGCCGAAGGCGATCTGCTCGCTCTCGGCGAAGAAGTTCTCCGGCGCGCGGTTGAGCACCATCTTGCCGATCTTGTGCACCGGGAACTCGTTCTCGGGCCAGACCTTGGTGTCGTCGAGCGGGTCGAAGTCCAGCTCGGGGTGATCGTGGTCGTCGATCATCTGGACCGCGAGCTCCCACTCGGGGAAGTCGCCCTTGGCGATCGCCTCGTAGAGGTCCTTGGTGTGGACGCCGAGCTCCTTGCCCTGCTGGACGCCGGCGTCGGCCTCAGTCCAGGACTGGACGGCCTGCTTGGGCAGCCAGTGGTACTTGATGAGCTTGGTGTCGCCCTGGGCGTTGACCCACTTGTAGGTGTTGACCCCGAAGCCCTGCATGTGGCGGTAGGACGCCGGGACGCCGCGCGGGCTCAGCACCAGGTTGAACATGAGCAGCGACTAGGGCGTCTGGGAGGCGAAGACGAACACGCGGTTGGCGACCTGGCGGTCGAAGGTGACCGGGTCCGGCTTCTGGGAGTGGATGAAGTCGGGGAACTTGATCGCGTCGCGGATGAAGAAGACGCCGAGGTTGTTGCCGACGAGGTCCCAGTTGCCGTCCTCGGTGTAGAACTTCACCGCGAAGCCGCGTGGATCGCGGACGGCCTCGGAGGAGTCGCGGCCGCCGGCGACCGTCGAGAAGCGCACCGCGACCTCGGTCTGCTTGCCGGCCGGCTCGAACAGCTTGGCGCGCGTGAACGTCGAGATCGGCTCGCCGTCGATCGTCCCGTAGGTCTCGAAGTACCCGAACGCCGTCGCGCCGCGGGCGTGGACGACGCGCTCGGGGATGCGCTCGCGATCGAAGTGGGCGAGCTTCTCGATGAACTGGTAGTTCTCGAGCGTGGCGGGACCACGATTGCCGATCGTGCGGGTGTTCTGGTTGTCGCCGATCGGATGCCCGTTGCGGGTGGTCAGCGTGTTGGGCTCGTCGCTCATGCTGTGGCCTCTCGTGGTGTGTGTTGGCAGGTGGGGCACAGGCCCCAGGGGGTCACCTCGGACTCTTCGATGACGAAGCCCTGCAGCTCGCTCGGCGTCAGGCACGGCGCCGCGCCGATGGTGCAGTCGACGTCGACGACGGTGCCGCAGCTGCGGCACACGAGGTGATGGTGGTTGTCGCCGGTCCGCGCCTCGTAGCGCGCGGGCCCGCCCGCGATCTCGATCCGCTGCGCCAGCGCGGCTCGGCGCAGGGCCTCGCACACGTCGTAGGCGGCCTGCGTCGAGATCGTCACGCCGGCGCCGCGGACGCGGTCGATAACCTGATCGACCCGCGGATGGTCGTCCGCCTCGCTCAGGACCTGGAGCACCGCGATCCGCGAGGCGGTCACGCGCAGTCCGGCGGCCCGGAGCTGGTCCGGGTAGGTGGCGGCACCCACGCGGCCAACGTACCAGGAAACCGGCTCAGATTGGAATGATTCAAGAAGAGTCAACCGTGCGCGGACTGCGGGCTGCGCTCGAGGTGCGCGCGGTCGCCTAGCGGCGCGGTTTGGGCGTCGATGGGGTAGGTCTGCGGTGTGCTCGGACTCCCGGATCCCATCCAGGCCTGCCTCTTCGACCTCGACGGCGTGCTCACGCAGACCGCGACGGTCCACGCCGCCGCGTGGAAGCAGATGTTCGACGAGTACCTCGAGCAGCGCGCCGACGAGCGCGGCGAGCCCTTCGTCGCGTTCGACGCCCACCGCGACTACGACGCCTACGTCGACGGGCTGCCGCGGCCCGACGGCGTGCGCAGCTTCCTCAAGTCGCGCGGGATCGACGCCGACGAGGCGACGGTCGCCCAGCTCGGCGACCGCAAGAACGCGCTCGTGCTGGCGATCATCCACCGCGACGGCGTCAAGGTCTACGAGGGCTCGGTCCGCTACGTCCACGCGGCGCGCGCGGCGGGCCTGAAGCTCGCGGTCGTGTCCTCCAGCGCGAACGCCAAGGACGTGTTGAAGTCCGTCGGGCTGCTGGACCAGTTCGAGGACGTCGTCGACGGCCACGCGGTCGCCGAGGGCGGGCTGAAGGGCAAGCCCGCGCC
>JAOPZD010000202.1 GCA_025964295.1 Conexibacter sp. | reverse complement strand
CCACGGGGGCGCGTCAGCCCGCCGCGCCGTCTCCCCCGCGCCGCCCCTCGCGGCGCATCCTCGGCGCGCTGGGCGGCGGGGTCCTGGCGGCGATCGTCGCCGTCGTCGTCCTCACCTCCGGCGGCGGGGGCGGCGGCAACGGGAGCGGATCGGCCGACAACTGGACGCCCGACTGGTGCAAGGCGACGACCGCCAGCGACACGGCCCAGAGCCTCGGCGCGCGCGAGGCCGTCGACTGCGACGTCCCGGCCTCGCTCGCGTCCTCCGACGTGCACGGCGCGGCCACGACGTTCGCCCGCTACGCCAGCGCGGGCGAGGCGCGCAAGTCGGTCACCGACTCCCGCGACTTCCTCATCAACAACCAGTCGCGCGAGGCGTGCGACGCCGCGACCACGCAGCGCCTCTCATCGGCCTACCACGCCGGCCGCGCCGTGTGCCTGTTCCGCCCGTCCTCCAGGGAGTACTGGATCGGCTGGAACGACGACGGCTCCGACGTCACCGGCTTCGCGACCTTCGCCTCGCCCACGACCGGCGCCGACTCGGTCGACACCTTCCAGAAGATGGTCGGGGCCTAGCGCTCCGGGTCATAGGTCAGCGGGTCATACGGCAGGTCGGGGTGCTCGCCCGGCCGGGCCAGGTCGTAGACGCGCATGCGGCCGGCGGTCTGGTCGAACGCCGCGGCGCGGGTCAGCGTGAACGCCGGCGCAGGGTCGGCGCCGGCGACGAGCTCGGCCAGCTGGGTCGCGACGTAGCCCATCGCGCTCATCGCCCGCACGCGGCTGGCGAACAGCTCCTGGCCGACGAAGAGCGCGTTGTCGCGCATCGCCGCGGCCAGCGGCTGCGGGAGGTCCGGGAGCTGCTCGGCGTCCTCCTTGGCCCGCGCGGCGAGCTCGTAGGTGGTGCGGTCGATGATCGCCACGCGCGTGTAGAACCCGTAGAAGACGCCGTGCAGGGCGTCGGCGCGCTCGCCGGCGGGCAGCTCGTCGATGTAGGCCTTGAGGCTGTCGACGAGCGACGGGACGGCGGCGGTGGGCGGCGGCGGCGCGGGAGGCATGACCCCCGAGCCTGCGCCTCAGCGCCGGGCGCGTCAAGAACCGGCGGCGTCTTCCGGCATCGCTGGAATCGCGGCGTCCAGCAGCGACGGCGCGAGCACCGAGTCGGCCGAGCCCACGACCCGCAGGCCGACCAGGCGGCCGTAGTGGTCGAAGTCGAGGACGATGGCGTCGAGCGCCGGGATCGCGTCGGCCGCCTCGTGGGCGTCGAGCGCGACCGAGTCGCGCACCGCCGGCGCATCCCCGACCACGAGCGCGACGTACGCCCCGCCGGCACCGTCCACCGTCACCGCGATCTCGGCCATGGCGCGCAGCGTAGAGTGACGCGCAGCGCTCATGGGCATCTACGGCGAGCACGTCCTCCCCCGGATCATCGACGTCGCGTGCGGGCTGAAGGCGACCGACCCGCTGCGCCGCCGCGTCTGCGACGGCCTGGCCGGCGAGGTGGTCGAGCTCGGCTTCGGCTCGGGCCTCAACGTCCCGTTCTACCCGGAGGCCGTCACGCGGGTCGCCGCGGTCGAGCCCGCCGACGTCGGCTGGAAGCTGGCCAAGGCACGCGTCGCCGCCAGCCGCGCTGAGATCCGTCGGTCCGGCCTCGACGGCCAGGCGCTGCCGTTCCCGGACCACCACTTCGACGCCGCGCTGTCGACCTGGACGCTGTGCACGATCCCGGACGTCGCGACCGCCCTGGGCGAGGTGCGCCGGGTCCTGAAGCCCGGCGCGTCCCTGCACTTCGTCGAGCACGGGCTGGCCCCGGACGAGCGGGTCCAGCGCTGGCAGCATCGCCTCGAGCCGCTGCAGAAGCGACTCGTCGGCGGATGCCACCTGACGCGGCCGATCGCCGACCTGCTCAGGACCGCGGGCTTCACGATCACCGCGCTGGACGTCTTCTACGAGGACGGCGCGCCGAAGGTCGTCGGCGCGGACTCGCTGGGCACCGCGCTGTCGCCGTAGCGCGCGGCGGCCGGGGCTCAGTTGTGGCCGGCGCGCTGGACGAGCGCGTCGACGTGATCGACCGCGTCGGAGACGTGGTGGCAGACGACGACGTCGTAGGTGGTGGCCCAGGCGTCGTTCACGGCGCGTCCGCCCACGACGATGCCGACGTGCGGGCTGGTGCAGCGCATGGCGCTGAGCGCCGCCGGGAGGTGAGCGGCGCTGAGCGACGTCGCGGTCGTCAGGCCGACGACGGCCGGGCGATGGGCCTGCACCGCGGCGGTGATCTGGCCGACCGGGAGGTCGGCGCCGAACAGCCGGACGTCGTAGCCCGCGTGCAGGATCAGGCTCCCGGCCATCTCGAGCCCGACGACGTGCTGCTCGCCCTGGGCGCCCGCCAGCAGGACCCGCTGCGACGCCCGCTGGCGCGCGACGCGGAACGCCTCCCGCTGCAGCGTGAGCACCCGCATGGAGATCGCGGTCGCGAGGTGCTCCTCGGCGATCGTCATCCGCCCGTCGGCCCACAGGTCGCCGACGAGCTGCAGCGCGGGCCGGATCACGCGGTCGTCGATCAGCGCCTCGGCGAGCCCCGACTCGATCGCCTCGCGGATCACCCCCTCCGCCGCGCGCGGCGCGCCGGCGAGCAGCGCGTCGGCGTAGGCCCGCTGGAACTGCTCCGCGAGCGCCAGCTGCGCCGCCCGCGTCTCGTCGTCGTGCTCGGCGACCACCGCGACCCTCCTTGTTCCGCGAGCCTACGCCTGCTCGCGCGCGCCCGCCAGTGCGCCGGACCGGCCGCCGCCGTGGCAGGATGGCGCCCATGCGATGGCTGCGCGATCACGCGCCCGAGCTCCTCCCGCTGGTCATCGCGATCGCGGTGCCCCTGGCCGGCGCGCTCCTCGCGCTCCAGGCCGGCTTCACCGGGGACCGCCGCGGAGGGCTGCGCATCGGCGCGGCGACGATCCTGGGCGTCTGCGCCTGGGCCCTCGTCCTCACCAACACCGGCTGACCCGCGGGTCCGGGCGCCGTCAGCCCTCCGCCAGCACGCGCGCCTTCTGCTCGGCGAACTCCGCGTCGGTCAGCGCGCCGGACGCGTGCAGCGCGGCGAGGCGCTCGATCTGGCCAATCGGATCCGGCGCGGCCGGCGCCGGCGTCGCGAAGACGACCCCGTTCTGCTGGCCGAGCTGGGCGCGCAGCGCGTCGCCCATCGCCATCCGGTCGCCGGGGTGCTCGGCCTTGGTCTCGCGGATCGTCGACATCAGGCCGCCCAGGTCGAGGCCGGTCCGGGCCGACATCGCCTCCATCACCCCGGCCGTGCTGACGTCGATCATCAGCGAGTCGTGGTCGCCGGGGTCATAGCGGACGGTCACCGTGGAGCCGACGCCCGGGATCGCGAGCTGGGCGAAGCGCAGGCGCTTCTCGACCTCGAAGGACGGCTCGCCGGCCGGCTCCACACGCAGCCGGGTCTTCAGCAACACCTCGGTGTTGGCGACGATCGCGTCGTTGCCGTTGGTGATGGACATCCCGCGGTCGGAGATCTCCAGGACGGTGGCCGGCGCCGTCCGACCATTGGCCTCGAGGTTCTTGCGGGCGCGACGTGACGGCTTTCCGAGCATGGCCGCCATGATGGGCGGCGCCCGGCGGTCGCGCAGTGTCGACACCGTCTCAGCGTGCGCCCGAGGCGCGTGCGGCTACTTCCCGGTCGTGCGGTGCATCGCCGCGCGCTTGTGCCCGGGCCGTGCCCCGCTGGGGCCCGCGCCGGAGCGCGCCGCGCC
>JAOPZD010000201.1 GCA_025964295.1 Conexibacter sp. | reverse complement strand
CCGCGCGCGACGCCTAGGCCCTCTGGCCCGTCAGCGTCCGCAGCGCCTCGCCCGCGTCGACGACGTCGGCGCGCATGTTGACCTCCATCATCCTCAACGCCGCCTCGGCGAGGTCGTCGTGGATGTGGGCGACCGCGTCGCGCGGCACCGTCACCGCGAAGTGGCGGATGTAGGCGTCCAGGGCGGTGTAGAGGATGCACTGCTCGGTGACCTGGCCGACGAGCACGATCCGGTCGACGTCGCTCTCGCGCAGCAGGTACTCCAGCTGCGTGGCGTAGAAGGCTGAGTGGCGCGCCTTGACCAGGAACGGCACGTCCTTGCCGGGGACGATCGGCTCGACGAGGTCGGGGTCGGCGCCGCCCAGCGCCCAGCGCGACAGCGCGCCGCGGCCGGCGGTCCAGTCGCCGTGGTTGTCGTTGACGTAGACCACCAGCGCGCCGCCGTCCTTGGCCCGGCGGATGAGGTCGGTCATGGCCGGCAGCGCGTCGCGGACCGACGCGCGCAGGGGCTCGGCGTCCTCGTGCTCGTAGCGGTTGAGCATGTCGACGACGACCAGGGCGGGACGGGACATGGCGGGCGTCCTACCCAGACCGCCGCTGCTTGCGCGCGTGGGGATCGATGATTGGTCCAACCCGCCGGCCGGGGAGGCCAGCGCCATGGCCAACACCGCGACCTGCTAGGACGAGGAGAACCCGCCCGACATGAAGGCCTTGACGTACCACGGCAAGCGCGACGTGCGCGTCGACACCGTCGACGACCCGACCATCGAGCAGCCCACCGACGCGATCATCCGCGTCACCTCGACCGGCCTCTGCGGCTCCGACCTGCACCTCTACGAGGTCCTGGGCCCGTTCCTGGGCGAGGGCGACGTCCTCGGCCACGAGCCGATGGGCATCGTCGAGGCCGTCGGCGCCGACGTCACCAACATCGCCGTCGGCGACCGCTTGGTCATCCCCTTCAACATCTCCTGCGGGCACTGCTTCATGTGCGACCAGGGGCTGCAGACCCAGTGCGAGACGACGCAGGTCCGCGACGAGGGGATGGGCGCGGCGCTGTTCGGCTACACCAAGCTCTACGGCCAGGTGCCCGGCGGGCAGGCCGAGCTGCTGCGGGTGCCGCAGGCCCAGTACGGGCCGATCAAGGTCCCGGAGGGCCCGCCCGACGACCGCTACCTGTTCCTCAGCGACGTGCTGCCGACCGCGTGGCAGGCCGTCCAGTACGCGCAGATCCCGGACGGCGGGAGCGTCGCGGTGATCGGCCTGGGCCCGATCGGCGAGATGGCGGCGCGCATCGCCCAGCGCCTCGGCGCCGGGCAGGTCATCGGCCTCGACCTCGTCCCCGAGCGCCTGCAGCGCTCCCAGGCCCACGGCGTGCACACGATCGACGTCAGCGCGCACGACGACGTCGCCGGCGCGGTGCGCGAGCTCACCGGCGGCCGCGGCCCGGACTCCGTGATCGACGCGGTCGGCATGGAGGCCCACGGCGCGCCCGGCGCCAAGCTCGCCCAGACCCTCGTCGGCATGATGCCCGACATGGTCGCCAAGAAGATGATGGAGCACGCGGGCATCGATCGCCTGAGCGTCCTCAACCTCGCGATCGAGATCGTCCGCCGCGGCGGGACCGTCTCGCTCTCGGGCGTCTACGGCGGCACCGCCGACCCCCTCAACATGCTCCAGATCTTCGACAAGCAGCTGACGCTCAGGATGGGCCAGGCCAACGTCAAGCGCTGGATCGACGACATCATGCCCTTGCTCTCCGGCGACGACGACCCGCTCGGCGTCGACTCCTTCGCCACCCACCACGTGCCGCTGGCCGACGCCCCCGCCGCCTACGAGATGTTCCAGAAGAAGGACGACGGCGCGTTCAAGGTGGTGTTCAAGCCCTAGGCGGGCTCACACGCCGCTGCGCGACCCAACGCCGGTCTGGACCTCGCGCCGGCGGAAGCGCCCGCCCGCGTGGCGGTCCAGCGGCGGCGTCGGCCCGCCGGCGCCCTCGGCGAGGCCCTCGAGCAGCTCCAGCAGCGCCTCGCCGGAGGTCTTCTGCGCCACCCAGCCCAGCTCGGTGCGGGCGCGCGTGGTGTCCATCACCGGCACCCCGAAGGCCATGTCCACCCAGCCGGCCGAGGCCGGCACCAGGTGGGCGCGGAAGGCGAGGTCGGCCGCGGTGCGCAGCAGCCGCCCCGGGACCGGCACGGGGCGGGCGCCGAGGACCCGGCCCAGCTCCTCGGGGTCGAGCACGGGATCGGCGGCGATGTTGAACGCGCCCCGCACGTCGCGCTCGGCGATGACGCGCCGGTAGGCCTCGGCGACGTCGTCGGCGTGGACGGCCTGGAAGACCAGGCGCTCGGTGCGCGGCACGACCGGCAGCAGGGCGCGGCGCAGGAGCGCGTTGGGCACGTAGGGGCCCAGGAAGTAGCGGCGGATCTCGCTCGCGGCGTCGCGCTGGAAGATCAGGCCCGGGCGCAGCCGCACGACGCGGAGGTGGCTGTGGGCCGCCTCGACCTCGTCGAGGATGCGCTCGACCTGGGCCTTCTGGGTGGAGTACTTCGAGGAGGCGATCCCGCCGGTGGGATGGGACTCGTCGACCGGGCGGTCCTTGGGTCCCGGCGAGTAGGCGCCGATCGACGACGCGTAGACCAGCGTGCCGGCCCCGGCGGCCAGCGCCGCCGCGAAGACGCGCCGCGACCCTTCGACGTTGACCGCGTCGAGCACGCGATGGTCGTGCTCGGGCTGGATCAGCCACGCCAGGTGCACCACCACGTCGGCGCCCTCGAGCGCCGGCGCGAGGTCGTCCTGCGCGATGTCGGCGGTCTTCCACACCACCTTGGGCGGCACGACGTCGGGCAGCCGCCGGGCGACGCCGACGATCTCGCGCACCCGCTCGTCGCGCTCCAGCGCGCGCACGAGCGCGGATCCGACGTTGCCCGTGGCCCCGACGATGACGACCTTCATGCCCCACGACCTGCCCGGCTCAGGCGGCCGCCACGCGCCGCGCGTCGCGCAGCGTCCCCTCGCGAGCCCAGCGCTCGACCGCCGGCCACGGCCCGTAGCCCTCGTCGAGGGAGAGGTGGCCCGCTCCCTCGACGACGTGCACGGGCACGTCCAGCGCGCGGCCATAGAGGGTGGCCGCCCCCTCCGGACACCATGGGTCGGCGTCGGTGCAGACCAGCTCGATGCGCTCGCGCGCGCTGCGCCGGACGGCCGCGCCGTCGACCGGCGCGGCGTAGAACGGCGCCAGCTCGGGCGGCAGCGTCGAGGGTCCGGGCGGGCAGACGAGCAGCACGCGGTCGACGCGCTGCGCCGCGCCCGCGGTCTCGGCGTGGCGCAGCCACAGCAGGCAGCCCAGCGAGTGGCAGATGACGACGCGCTCGCCGTCGCCGAGCATCGCCAGCTCGCAGCGCAGCACGTCCAGCCACGCGGTGAGCGACGGCATGTCGGGGTCGGGCAGCTGCGGGTAGAGCACCTGCTCGCCCGAGGCCCGCAGGCTCTCGGTCAGCCAGTGCTGCCAGTGCCCGGCCGGGCGGTGGTTCTGCCAGCCGTGGACCACGAGGAAGCGTCGCGCGTGGGGCATCGCCCTACAGATACCACATTGTCCATCGTTTCAGTGCAGTTTGCGCCGGGCGCCCGTCCGGGGACGCTCGGTGGATGAGCACCACCACCGCCGTCATCACCATCGCCGTCGAGGACGTCAAGGACTGGCGCGACCAGGACGTGCTCGACCCCCAGAGCGAGAAGCTGGGCAAGCTCTACGAGGTCTACTACGACACCGAGACCGACCTGCCGGCCTTCGCCGCGGTCAAGAGCGGGACGTTCGGCAAGCACCTGACGCTCGTGCCGCTCGGCGGCGCGACCGTCGGCCGCGACTACCTGCGGGTCGGCGCGACCAAGGACCAGTTCAAGGGCGCGCCGAGCTTCGCCACCGACGTCGAGCTCAACGCCGACGACGAGAGCAGCGCCTACCGGCACTTCGGCCTCGACTACGCGCCGGCCGGCCTCGGCGACGCCCGCCGCCTGGCCAAGCACTGATCAGTCGCGCCGGCCCCCGCCGCCGCCCAGGGTCTTCAGGTAGGCGTCGATCGCCGCGAACTCGCGGTCGCTGACCGCCTCGGGCGAGAACAGGCCGTGGCCGTGCACGCGCCGGAAGTCGGCGACCTCGCGGCCGCCCTGCAGGTTCGGTCCGCGCTGGCCCTCGGCCAGGTCGCCGTGGCAGCGCGCGCAGCCCAGGCCCTGCGACGAGAACGCCAGCTTCCCCGCCTGCGCCGGGGCGACGCCCTTGGCCAGCGCGGCGTCCAGCGCGCCGGTGCCCGCGGCGGTCTGGGCCAGCTCGCCGCCGTCGAAGACGCCGACGCCGCGGTCATAGGTCATGCGCCCGCCGAGGTAGCCCTGGACCGCCACGCCGACGACGACCAACACGGCGAGGACCGGCACGGCGACCGGCCGGTGGCGGACGCCGTCGCGGCGGCGGCTGACGTACCAGTCGATGGTCGCCAGGACCGCGGCGACCGCGACCGCGATGCCCAGCCAGAAGTGCGCCGTGCCGACCCGGAAGTGCTGGCCGCGCAGCGTCGTCTGGGCCTGGCCCCAGACCAGCAGGCCGGTGACGCCCGCGGCGGCCACGCCGACCAGGGCCGCGCCGAGCGCCCACGGCTCGGCGCCGATGACCGCCGTGCCGCCGCGGTTGGCGCGGCGCAGGAAGTGCAGGATCGCGAACAGCGGGATCGCGACCACCGCGAGGTGCGTCGCGGCGCCGTGCAGCTCGGAGAGGTGGGGCATCCGCCGAGCATGTCGGGCCGCCGGTCAAGAACCGGCAAAGGCCCGCAGCCGCAGCTCCAGCCGCGCCGGAGCCGGTCGCGTCAGGCGCAGCGTGCCGCCGTCGGCGACCGCGAGCGCCCGCGCCAGGTGCAGGCCGATGCCCGTCCCCTCGCCGCCCGTCGCGCCGCGGTCGAAGATCCGGTCGCGGTCGGCGGCGGCGACGCCC
>JAOPZD010000200.1 GCA_025964295.1 Conexibacter sp. | reverse complement strand
GCGCGCCGCCGAGGCGGGCCCGGCCGCCTGCGGCGCCGACTGCGACAGCGCGGCGTAGGCCTGCACCGCCGCCTCGCCCCAGCCGCCCCAGACCGACCACATCGACAACGCCGCGTCGCCCGGGTCGGAGACCGAGGCGACCGGCGCCTTGACCGCGCGCAGCGTCGGCGACAGGCCGTAGCCCGAGCTCAGGCCCTGCAGCGGGTTGTCGGCGCCGCCGTGGTGGTCCAGCCAGCGCCCGAGCCAGCCCGAGACCGACTGCTGGGAGACCATCCCGGTCTCCCAGAACCCGCGCGAGGCGAAGTGCGACAGGTTGGGGTTGGCGTAGTCGATGCCCGGCAGGAAGCCGATCTGCCCGCGGTCGAACAGGCCCTGCAGGCCGCCGCCCGGCCCGCGCGCCAGCGACGGGTGCAGCCCCAGCGACGTGCCCTTCAGCGCCAGCGGCGCCGCGGGCGAGACGCCGCCGCGCAGGTCGCGCAGCGTGCCCTCCTGCTCGAGCGGCATCAGCGTGTCGAGCAGGTCCAGCCCGCCGGGCAGGAAGACCGACACGAGGATCGGCGCGTCGGGCGCCGCGGCGGCCTCGGCGGCCGCCGCGTCGAAGAGGCCCTGGGTCGGCAGCATGTTGGCCGCGTAGACCGTCACGCCGGCGCCGATGCCCCACTGCAGCATCTGGCGGCGCGTGAGCACGTCGCGGCGCGCGGCCTCGCTGGCGCGGTGGAAGTCCTGGCAGGCGGCGTGGGCGCGGAAGCGGGGCATCGCGATCGACCTAATGCACTTGGGCGTCGGGGGCGGAGAGCAGGAGATGGCGCAGCGCGCGCTGGGTCATGTCGGCGGCCACCTGACGCTGCCACTTCTGGCCGGCCATCTTGTCATAGCCCTTGGCCAGCGCCAGCAGGCCCTTGCGCGTGCGCGGGCTGGCCCACGGGTGGCCGAGCGCGGCCATCGCGCGGTCCAGGTGCTGCTGGGGCGCGAGGTCGACCGGCGTGTCGCCGTCGGCGACCTTCAGCCCCGGCTGGGAGAGCGCGACGTTGGCCGCGACGAAGCGCATGCGCATGCCGTTGGACGACATCCACGCCGGCCCCCACTCCCAGCCCGCGACCGACGGCGGCGAGAAGAGGCGCTGGCCCATGCCGCTGGTGACCCAGATCCAGTCGTCGACCTTCACGCCGAGCCGGGTCGCGCGCAGCATCCCGGCGATCGCGACGACCGGCGCCTTGACCATCGTCGGGCCGTCCAAGTTGGCGTACAGCTTCGGGTGGTCGAGGATCTCGCGCACGACCGGCTTGAGGTGGTGGCCCGAGCCGGTGTAGACGCGCTGCAGCCGCACGCGCGTGCGGGCGTCCAGCGGCTCGTCGACGAAGAACGACCACAGCTTGCGCACCAGGAACTCGGGGTGGCGGTGGTGCTGCACGCAGAGGCGCAGCACGTCGTGCGGGCCGAAGCGCCCCTGGTGGCCGAAGATGCGCTTGACGCCGCCGTCGTGGTTCTTGGGCTCGAAGCGCACGGAGGTCAGCACCCCGCCGACCTTCCTGCCCTCGACGTAGCCCGTCAGCGCGCGGGCGGCCTCGCGGACGTCGGTCTCGGTGTAGCCGTTGCCCTCGCCGAGCGTGAAGAGCTCCATCAGCTCGCGCGCGAAGTTCTCGTTGGGCTCGTCCTTGTAGGACCCGATCAGGTTGAGGAACGACCCCATCGCCGGGTCCTCCATCACGTCGCCCAGCAGCGCGCCGAACGACCCGAGCGCGCGGCGCCGGAAGAGCGCGTTCTGGCGCAGCAGCAGCGGCGTGTCCACGTCGCGCGTGGCGAAGTGGTCGTGCCAGAAGAGCACCATCTTCTCCTCGAGCGGCCGCGTGGTCCGGACCATCCGGTCCATCCACCACAACATGTCGTGGCCGTACTCGTTGACCGGGTCCAAGGCCATCGGCTTGGGCCCGGGCAGCAGCGGGGCCCTGCGCCCGTCGGGCGACAGCAGCCACGCGAGCGTGTCCGCGCGGCCGCGATGCGCCCACTTGCCCGCCTCGTGCGCGGTCGCGCCGAAGCCAGCACGCCACAGCGCACGACGCACGTGTGCCTCGTTCCATCCCCCCACTGCCCGTCACCGTAGCTCGCACCGGATGGCGGTGCGGGTCATCCCCGGGTCAACGGCCCACTTTGCACAGCTTCGAAGGCGGATCCGGGGACTTGGCCCAACGTGTGCAGGTTGTCGTCGTTCCAGCGGCGGTCCGGCGCGCCGGTGATGAACCACGGCGAGCCGTTGTCGGCGACGATCATCCCGTAGCGCTTCAAGGCCTTCAGGATGACCAGCGCCTGGCCGTGGAACGGCCGGAGGTCGAACGACGCCTTCAGGCGCAGGCGCAGCCCCATCGGCGGCAGGTCCGGGTCGGCGTCCGACGACGCGTAGTGGCGCGCAGGCGCGACGTAGGCCTTCTGCGTGCGCGGCACGGTGACGCGCAGCGCGTGGGTGATCGCCCGCCGGCCCGCCACGACCTCGCCGGCGCGGGCCAGGCCGGGCAGGATCGGCAGGCCGGCGGCGTCGGCCGACGTCCGGCCGCGCGGCCGGAGGCGGTTCGAGCGGAGGTCGAAGATCGCTCCGGAGCCGGCATGCCACGCGCGGCCGCCCCGGAGTCGATGGGCATCGAACAGCTCGTAGTCGACGCAGCGGTCGCGATCGAGGACGATCACGTGCCGGTCGCCCGTCGCACCCGAGCCG
>JAOPZD010000189.1 GCA_025964295.1 Conexibacter sp. | reverse complement strand
CCGCGCGCGCCACCCCGCCGTCCTCGGCGCGCAGGCCGCGCACCGCGTAGAGGACGACGAGCGTCCCGGCGCCCGTGGCCAGGCCCGCGACGAAGAGCACCGCGCCGGCGCCGAAGGCCGCCGCGACCGGGCCGGTCAGCGCGAAGGAGATCGGCGTCAGCCCGACGGACACCAGCCAGTCCAGCGACGACACGCGCCCGCGCAGCGCCACCGGGACGCGGACCTGCATGAGCGTCGACCAGATCGGGTTGCCCAGGCCGCTGAACAGGCCGAAGCCGAAGCTGAACAGCACGAGCTGCCAGACCGCGTCGGCCAGCGCGTAGCCGCAGAGGAAGAAGCCCGCGATGCCCCAGACCCAGTACAGCGCGGTGATCTCGCGCCGGGGCATGCCGAGGTGGCCGATCAGGACCGTGCCGAGCGTCGCGCCGATGCCGCCGGCGGCGAGCACGATGCCGAAGTCGCCGGCCGAGCCGCCGAGGTCGTCGTCGATGCGGATCGGGACGAGGACCTCGGTCGGGCCGAAGAAGAACAGCAGCGCCAGCGCGGCCATCAGGAGCGTGGCCCACAGCCACGTCTCGCGGCGCACGAAGGCCGCGGCCTCGCGCACCTGGTCGCGCAGCGGCTCGTGGTCGCCCTCGTGGACCGGGATCCGGGCGCGCATGACCAGCAGGCAGGCCATCGACACCGCGAACGTCCCGGCGTCGACGATCAGCGCGCCGCCCGTGTCGACCAGCGCGACGATCAGGCCGCCCAGCGCCGGGCCGGCCAGCCGCAGCGCGATCGGGCGCAGCGAGCTCTGCAGCGCGTTGGCCTGCACGAGCGCGTCGCGAGGGACGAGCTCGGGCACGATCGCGCCCATCGCGGGCCCGCTGAGGCCCTCGCCGGCGCCGAAGACGAACCCGAGCGCCACGAGCTGCCAGAGCTCGAGCACGCCGCCCAGCGACAGCCCGCCGATCGCGCCGACCGCGGCCAGCCGCACGGCGTCGGCCACCAGCAGCTGGCGGCGCTTGTCGTAGCGGTCGGCGGCCAGCCCGCCGGCGATCAGGAACCCGACCATCCCCAGCGACCACGCGACGCCCACCAGCGACAGCGCGCCGGCCCCGCCGCCGAGGTCCAGGACGGCGAACGGCAGCGCCACGAGGTAGATGCCGTCGCCGAGCAGCGAGACGAGCGTCCCGGCCCAGAACAGCGCGAAGTCTCTCTCCCGAAGAGGGCCGATCAGGCGCAACAGAACGCGGAGGATGTCACTCCGGCCGCCTGGGGCCTACCCTCCCGCCCGTGCTTGTCGCCATTGACGGACCTGCCGGAGCCGGCAAGTCGACCGTGGCGCGCGCCGTCGCGCGCGCGCTCGGCTTCACCTACCTCGACACCGGGGCCATGTACCGCGCGGCCGCGCTGGCCGCGCCGCGCGACGCTGCCGACATCCAGATCGCCTTCGACGGCGAGCGCGTGCTGCTCGACGGCGCCGACGTCACCGAGGCGATCCGGACGCCGGAGATCAGCGAGCGCGCGTCGGTCGTGGCCAACGACCCCGCGGTGCGCGAGGCGCTCGTCGCCCAGCAGCGCGCGCTGATCGCCGGCGGCGACTACGTGGCCGAGGGCCGCGACATCGCCACGGTCGTCGCGCCCGACGCCGAGGTCAAGGTCTTCCTGACCGCCCATCCCGCCGAGCGCGCGCGCCGCCGCGCCGCCGAGCTGGGCGCCGATCCCGAGGCGGTCGCCGCCGACCTCCTGTCGCGCGACGAGCGCGACTCCGGCCACGGCCGCACGACGCTGGAGCCCGCGCCCGGCGCCGAGCCGCTGGACACCACCGGCCTCAGCGTCGACGAGGTCGTCGACGAGATCGTCGCGCGCGTGGGGGCGGTCCGATGAGGTCGAACGTTGCCGTCGTCGTTGGTTCACCGAGCTGGAGGCACGTTCGATGAGCGCCGCGGGCTCGGGGCGCAAGGTCGCCGTCATCGGCTACCCCAACGTGGGCAAGTCCTCGCTGGTCAACCGGCTCAGCGAGTCGCGCGTCGCCGTGGTGCACGAGGCGCCGGGGATCACGCGCGACCGCCACGAGGTCCAGTGCGAGTGGGGCGGGCGGCGCTTCACGCTGATCGACACCGGCGGCATGGACTTCTTCGACGAGGACCCGATGGCCGGCTCGATCCGCGAGCAGGCCCAGGCCGCGCTGGCCGACGCCGAGGTCGCGATCTTCGTGGTCGACGGCCAGGCGGGCACGCGGCCCGGCGACGAGGAGCTCGCCGACCTGCTGCGCCGCTGGAAGAAGCCGGTCGTCGTCGTGGCCAACAAGATCGACTCGGTCAAGGACGTGCCGTCGGCCAGCGAGTTCTACGGGTTGGGCCTCGGCGAGCCGCTGGCGGTCAGCGCCACGCAGGGCCTGGGCACCGGCGACCTGCTCGACCGCGTCGTCGAGCTGCTGCCCGACGGCGACGTCGAGCCCGAGGACGACGAGACGATCCGCCTCGCGCTGATCGGCCGCCCGAACGTCGGCAAGTCCTCGCTGGTCAACAAGTTCGTCAGGTCCGACCGCGTGAT
>JAOPZD010000144.1 GCA_025964295.1 Conexibacter sp. | reverse complement strand
CGCTGAGCAGCAGCGCGATGCCCATGATGATGGCAAAGAGGCCGACGCTCGAGGCGAAGAACGAGGTGTTGAGCGCGGTGGACAGCGCGGTCTCGCTGACCCAGACCTGGCGGGCCGGGTTGCTCGTCGGCTGACCCGACTTGGGGTCCTTGGCGGCCTGGGCGGGGACGTCGGTGCCCTTGCCGTCAGCCGTGGCGTACTGGGGCATCTGGGCGTAGGTCTTGCCGCCCGTGGCCTCCAGCGCGTGGATGCGCATGTAGCTGGCAAAGCACTTGGCGTCACCGCCGTTGGTGATCGCCTTGCCCGCGACATCGCAGGTCGGCAGCGTGACGTTCTTGAGCCCCGCCTCCTTGGCGGCCACAGCGATCAGCGAAGGCTTCATGTCGGGCGTGCCGACGATCGCCTCGCGCTTGACGTCGGTGCTGACCTCATGACGGCCGGAGATGCCGATGACGATCGCGCCGATGCCGAAGGCGACAAGGACGAGGCCGGCGATGATGCCGGCAAGGCGAAATGGACGGGGCATGACGATGGGCTCCTTGGACGAGGGAACGGCGAGCCATCAGCATCGGCGCGCGGCGCCGGGCGGTCATCGGCAGAGCTCCGCACGACCACTGCGGGTTTCCCGCGCCGCCGGGCGTACGATGGGCGGTCATGGCCGACGACGAGATCACCATCGTGCTGGCCGACGACCACGCGGTGATGCGCAGCGGGCTGCGCATGCTCCTCGACGCGGAGGACGGGCTGCGCGTGGTCGCCGAGGCGGGCACGGTCGACGACGCCGTCCGGCTGACCAGGGCCCACCGCCCCACCGTCCTGGTCCTGGACCTCAACATGCCGGGCGCGAGCACGTCCTCGAGCCTCGACGCCCTCCCCGCGCTCGCCGCCGAGGCACCCGCGACGAGCATCGTGATCCTGACCATGCAGGAGAACCCGCAGTACGCGCGCAACGCGCTGCAGGCGGGCGCCAAGGCCTACGTGTTGAAGGAGGCCGCCGACGCCGAGCTCGTCGAGGCCGTCCGCCGCGCGGCCGCCGGCGAGATCTACCTGCATCCGCGCCTGGGCGCGCAGATCGCCGCCGCCCCCGCCGCGGCGCCGGGGCCGGTCGACGACCTGACCGACCGCGAGGTCGAGGTCCTGCGGCTCATCGCGCTGGGCCACACCAACAACGACGTCGGCAAGCAGCTGTTCCTCTCGGTGCGCACCGTGGAGTCCCACCGCGCGCACATCCAGCAGAAGCTCGGCCGCACCACGCGCGCCGACCTCGTCCGCTACGCCCTGGACCGCGGGCTGCTCGACACCCCAGAGCATGCGTAGTTCGCGCCGCACGGGCGCGGCCCACCCCGGATGACCGCCGCGCGCCGGGCGCCTACCTTCAGCCGGTGGACCAGCTCAGACGACCCGGCGGCGACGCGACCCGGGTCGTGATCGCCCACGGCTCGGCGGGCGGGCGCTACGCCCTGCGCCTGCTCGTCGATGCCGAGCCGGGGATCGAGGTCGTGGCCGCGGCGGCGCAGGCCGCCGCCGGCGGGCGCCTGGCCCGCGAGCACGATGCCGACGTCCTCGTCCTCTCCGAGCAGCTGCTCGCCGCGGGCCGCCCCGGCGTCCTGCCGGCGTCCTGCGCCGTCGTGGTCCTCGGGCTGGAGGACCATCCCGCCGCGGCGGCGGCCGCCAAGGCGCGCGGCGCGCGCCACTACGTGCTGTGGGACCGGGCCGCCGAGGACCTGCCGCCCGTCCTGCGCACGTGCGCGCCTCAGCCGTTCGCGGCCTGAGCCGCGACGACCGTCTGCCTGACGGGCAGGCGGACCTCCAGGACGGTCCCCTGCGCGGGCGCTGAGCGCACCTGCAGGCTGCCCTGGCCCAGCGTCGCCCGCTCGCGCATACCGACGAGCCCGAAGCCCGTCGGCGCGGCCTCCGGGTCGAAGCCCCGGCCGTCGTCGCCGACGACGACCGCGACCTCCCCGCCGGCCTCGCGGACCTCGATCCACACCCGCTCGGCGTCCGCGTGCTTGATCGCGTTGGTGAGCGCCTCCTGGACGATCCGGTAGACCGTCTCCTCCAGCTCCGGGACGTGGCGGCTCGCCGCGCGCCCCGCCTCGTAGGCCAGGTCGACGGTCAGCTCGATCGGCAGCCCGCTGGTCGCCCGGACGCGCTCGACCAGCCCGCTCAGCGCGGCGCCGGTGCCGATGTCGTCCAGCGCGGCGGGCCGCAGGTCGGCGATCAGCCCGCGCAGGTTGGCGATCCCGCTGGTGACGAGCTCGATCGCCTGGCCGAGCGCCTCGTCCAGGCGCTCCGGATCGCGGCTGCGGCGCGCGGCCGACAGCAGGACCCGCAGGCTGCCCAGCTCCTGCAGCGTCTCGTCGTGCAGCTCGCGGGCCCAGCGGCGGCGCTCGGCCTCCGAGGCGCGGATGCTGCCCTCCATCGAGTGCCACGCGACGTTCTGGCCGGTGGCGACCGCCGTCGCCGCGGTGGCCGCGAAGGCCTGCAGCAGGCGCTCGTCGTCGAGGCTGAAGTCGGGGCCGGCCTCCAGGCGGTCGAACGCCGCCAGGACGCCGATCGCCCGCCCGCGGTGCACGAGCGGGACGAGGATCCCGGCGGCGGCGCTCAGCTCGGCGGCGAACAGGCGGCCGGCGCGGCGATCGAGGTCGGTGAGGCGCTCGGGGCGGTTGGAGCGCAGCACGCCGCCCAGCGCCCACTCGTCGGTGGAGGCGCGGCGGCCGATCAGGCCGTCAGGGACGACCCCGGCCGCGGCGGCGACCTCGAGCTGGCCGCCGCTGACCAGGATGATCACGGCGGTGCGGGCGCCGACGAGCGCGCGGCCGCGCTTGGCCAGCAGCTCCAGGATGCGATCCAGCTCGATCTCGCCGCCGATCGCGCTGGAGATCTCAGCGGTCGTGTCCAGCGCGCGGACCGTGCGCTCCAGCTGGTCGCGACGGGCCGCCACGTCGGAGTACAGCCGTGCGTTGGCGACCGCGATCGCCGCCCAGTCGGCCAGGACGACCATGGCCTTCTCGTCGCTCTCGGTGAAGTCCGTGTCGGGCTTGCCGGTGAGGTACAGGTTCCCCCACGCCTCGCCGCGGACCAGGATCGGCACGCCGAGGAAGTTGCCCATCGGCGGGTGGCTGAGCGGGAAGCCGTAGGACCGCGGATGGGCGCCGACGTCGGCCAGGCGCAGCGGGTGCGGGTCGTCGATGAGCAGCCCGAGCACGCCGTGGCCACGGGGGAGGTCGCCGATCGCGGCGCGCTCGGCCGCCGGGATCCCGCTGGTCAGGAAGCGCTCCAGGCCCTCACGACGCTCGTCCATGATCCCCACCGCCGCGTACTGCGCGCCGGTCAGCTCGCGCGCGACCTCAAGCATCCGCGCCAGCAGCGCGTCGAGGTCCAGCTCGGAGAGCAGCCCACGACCGACGTCGATGAGCCGGGTGAGCGTCTTGGCGTCCATGGTGGGGCTGCGACGAGGATAGAGCCACGTGGGCGGGCCGGCCGGCGGCGTGTCCGTAGTTCTCCGCCGGCGGTCGGCGGGCGGCTCCCGATGGCAGGCGCGTCGCGCGGCGCGACACTGGCTTCCACCCGTCCTAGGAGCCCGACCATGCACGTCCCGCCCACCGATCCCACCCACGTCGTCATCGCCGGCGGCGGCGTCGCCGCCGTGGAGCTCGCGCTGGCGCTCCATGACCTCGCGGGCGCGCGCGTGCGGATGACGCTCGTCGCGCCCGAGCCCGAGTTCGAGCTGCGCGCGCTGCGCACCGCCGAGCCGTTCTCGGCCGACCACGTCCGCCACCACGCGCTGAGCGACCTTGCCAGGCACGTCGGCGCCGAGCTCGTCGCCGACCGCGTGCTGAGCGTCGACGGCGACGGGCACGAGGTCCGGCTCGCCGCGTCCGGAACGCTGGGCTACGACGCGCTGGTGCTCGCCACGGGCGCCCGGCACCGCACCGCCTTCGCGCGGGCCATCACGTTCACCGGCGACGTCGAGAGCCTGGACTACAACGGCCTGCTCGCCGACCTCGACGGCCACTGGACGCGGTCGGTCGCCTTCGTCGTGCCGCCCGGGACGACCTGGCCGCTGCCGCTCTACGAGCTCGCGCTGATGACCGCGCGGCAGACCTACGCCATGGGCACCGACGACACGCGCCTCGTGGTCGTCTCGCCCGAGGCCGCGCCGCTGGCCCTCTTCGGCCCCGAGGCCAGCCACGCCGTCGCCGACCTGCTGGCCCGCGCCGGCGTGGAGTTCATCGGCAACGCCTACGCCCGCCCCGACGCGGACGGCCACCTGCACCTGCTGCCCGGCGGCGACCTGCTCGACACCGAGCGCGTCGTCGCGCTGCCGACGATCGAGGGCATCCACCTCGGCGGCGTCCCCGGCGACGAGCGCGGCTTCATCCCGGTCGACGAGGACGGCCGCGTCCGCGGCCTCGCCGACGTCTACGCGGCCGGGGACGGGACCACGTTCCCGGTCAAGCAGGGCGGCCTGGCCTGCCAGCAGGCCGACGCGATCGCCGAGCTGCTGGCGGCCGCCGCCGGCGCCGCCGTCGACCCGCAGCCCTTC
>JAOPZD010000143.1 GCA_025964295.1 Conexibacter sp. | reverse complement strand
CGCTGAGCAGCAGCGCGATGCCCATGATGATGGCAAAGAGGCCGACGCTCGAGGCGAAGAACGAGGTGTTGAGCGCGGTGGACAGCGCGGTCTCGCTGACCCAGACCTGGCGGGCCGGGTTGCTCGTGGGCTGGCCCGACTTGGGGTCCTTGGCGGCCTGGGCGGCGACGTCGGTGCCCTTGCCGTCAGCCGTGGCGATGGGCTCCTTGGACGAGGGAACGGCGAGCCATCAGCATCGGCGCGCAGCGCCGGGCGGTCATGGCAGAGCCCCGCACGACCGCTGCGGGGAAGCCGCAAGCCCGTCGGGGCCGGCCGGTGAGGACGGCGGCTTGCTCCTGATGTCTGGCCGGCGGCCCGGTGCGAGTCTGCGCCGATGGCCATCGAGAAGACCGACCGCGACACCGACCCCACCACGAGGGTGATCGCGCTGGCCGCGATCGTGTTCTCGGTGGTGTACTTCGCCTCCGACGCCATCGAGGCGGCGCAGGGCGGGTTCTCGACGGGCCAGCTGTGGCTCACATTGATCGCCGAGGCGGCGATCCCGGTCTTCGTCGTCGGCCTGGCCCTCGTTGAGCGTCCCCGTCTCGGGCGCCTGGGCTGGGCAGGAGCAGCGGCCTATGCCTACAGCTTCGTCTTCTTCACCTACACCGTGGTCTACGCCCTCGTCGAGAGGACCCGCGACTTCGACGCGCTGGGCCACGACCTACGTCCGTGGATGGTCCTTCACGGTGCGCTCATGGTCGTCGCCGGGCTGTGCTTCGGGATCGGCGTGCTTCGCGCCGGAGTTCTCCCGCGCTGGACGGCGTGGACGCTGATCGCTGGTGTCGTCCTCGTCTCGCTCGCGCAGGGCCTGCCCGAAGGCCCCCAGCTCGTGGCCGCCGGGATCCGCGACCTCGGCTTCGCCGGCATGGGCGCGGCCTTGCTGCGCGCGCCCGGGCCTCGTCACGTCACGGGCTCTCCGCGCAGAGCGACGGCGGCGGCGACCTCCACCGCGAAGCGGTCCACCGCGTCCCAGTCGGTGTAGTGGCGGTTGGCGATCAAGTGCATCAACACGCGCGTCGGGAGGTTGTACTCGCGGAACTCACCTCCAGCCGCGCACCGTGCAGCGAGGCCTCCCGCACGCCGGGCAGGGCATGGATCTCCTCGACCGGTGGGACCTCCCCGCCGAGCTCGACCTCCAGGCACCGGATCGCGACCGCACGCAACCGCTCCCGCGAGTCGACCACGACGAGCCGACCCCGGCGCAGGATCGCCCCACGGTCGGCGACCCGCTCGACCTCCGAGAGCGTGTGCGAGGAGAGGAAGACCGTCCGCCCCTCCGCCGCGACCTCACCGAGAAGCGCGTGGAAGCTCTGCTGGACGAGCGGGTCGAGGCCCGCGAACGCCTGGACAAGCCCGAGCTTCTGGCCGGTGCCGGTGGACAGCTCGCGCACCGGGCGGTCCAGCTGCGCGCCGAAGCGCTCCACGAGCTGCTCGCGGACCCGGCGGTCAACCCCGCCGCGCACCGCGGCGAGGTGATCCAGGACCGCCCCACCGGTGAGCTTCGGATAAGCATCGGCGCATCGCCGACCTCGACCTCGTCAAGCTGCGCGGTTTCGTCGCCGTTGCGCAGCATCTGCACTTGGTCGGTCTCGCTCACGCCCGCCGGCCGGCAACTGCTGGCCGACGCCGTGCCCCTGCTCGCCGCCGCCGACGCCGCCAGCCGCCGGGTTCAGCGTGCCAACCGCGCCACCGCCACGATCGTCGTCGGCTGTCGTCTACGTCCCGGCGACCGACGCCGAACCCGACGAGGCCATCCCGCCGTAAGCGGCCCGTCTGATGCTGGGACGGCATCACGGGGGAGTAGATCGGCATTGGAGACCGCAGCGCTCGGGCCGGACACTGAATTGATGCGCCGGACGACCTCGACCGCCGGCCAGATCAAGCACTATGACTTCGACAGACACGGCAAGGACATCATCATGAAGATCTTCATCACCGGCGGCAGCGGCTACATCGGCCTGGCCACCATCGCCGCCCTGCGAGCTGACGGCCACGAGGTCGTCGCCCTCTCGCGCTCCGAAGGCTCCGACGAGCGTCTCCGCGCGGCCGGCGCTACGCCTGTGCGCGGGACGCTCACCGACCGCGACGTCCTGCGCGCCGCTGCAGCTCGCGCCGACGGCGTCATCCACCTCGGCGCCGACTACTCCGGCGACGGCGCCGCCGTCGACCGCGACGCGGCGGCCGCCATGCTGCAGGGCGTCGGCAGCGGTCCCTTCGTCCACACGGGAGGCGTGTGGGTCTACGGCGACACCAACGGCGTCGTCGACGAGACCGCCCCACTGGACCCGCCGGCGATCGTCGCCTGGCGCGAGGACAACGAGGTGGCGGTGCTGGGCGCGACCGAGTCCGGCGGCCATCCCGTGCTCGTCATGCCCGGCCTGGTGTATGGCGACCGCCTCGGGCTCATCGAGACCTTCTTCGACGCTCCCGCACGCGACGGCAACCACCCGTACCCCTACATCGATGACGGGACTAACTGCTGGGCGCTCGTACATCGCGCCGACATCGCCGACCTCTACGTCCGAGCGCTCGGCGCCCCCGCGGGGTCAACCTACATCGGCGTCGGCCCCGGAGCGCCGACCGGCCGCGAGGTCGCCGAGGCGCTGGCCGCCTCCGCCGGGCGACCCGGAGAGGTCGCGTCGATCTCACTCGAGGAGGCCCGCGAGACGATGGGCCCGATCGCCGACGCCTTCGCGCTCGATCAGCAGCTCACCAGCGCCAAGGCGCAGGCCGAGCTCGGCTGGACCCCGCGCTTCACCGACCCACTGGCCGAGCTCGCCCGGCCCCCACTCGCCGCCGCCCGCCCGTAGGCGAGCACGACACCGACGTCATGCCTACATCCACGCTCGCGCCGGTACCCAGCCAGGCCGGCAAGCTGGCGATGGTCACCGGTGCCGCCGGCGGCATCGGCCGTGAGACCGCAGCGGCCCTCGCGCGCGCCGGCGCGACCGTCATCCTCGCCGCGCGCGACCTCGCCAAGGCGCGCGCCGCGGCCGACGCG
>JAOPZD010000107.1 GCA_025964295.1 Conexibacter sp. | reverse complement strand
GCGGTCGGCCGAGCGCGCCAGCTCGGCGGCGACCGCCTCGTCGGGCGTGGCGGTGGCGTGCGCGCGATGCCACGCATGTCCGTCGGGATCGAGGTCGCGATCGGTTGAAGCGGCGAGCGCTGCGTGCACCTCGCGGCGATCACGCGGGTCCGCCGCGCGGTAGACGGCCGAGCGGATCAGGGGATGGGCGAAGTGCACGCGGGCGCCGAGGTCGATCAACCCGTCGGCCTCAGCCGGCCAGGCCGCCTCGGCGCTGATACCGAGCCGGTCGGCGGCGCGCCACAGCAGGCCGGCGTCGCCCAGCGGCTCGGCCGACGCGGCGAGGACCAGGCGCCGGGTGTCCGGCGGCAGCGCCCGGACGCGCTCGAGGAAGCTGTTCTCGATGCGGCTCGCGAGCGGGCGCACGTCGGGGAGTCCGAACCCGCCCGCGAGCTCCGCCGGGGTCAGCCCACGCGGCAGCTCGAGCAGCGCGAGCGGATTGCCGCGCGTCTCGGCGAGGATCCGGTCGCGCACACGTCGGTCCAGAGCGCCGGGCATCGCGGACTCCAACAAGGCGCGGGCGTCGGAGTCCGGCAGACCGTGGACGCGCAGCTCGGGCAGGCCTCCGAGCGCGTCGGGCAGGCTCGGCTCGCGCACCGCGAAGACCATGGCGATCCGCTCGGCCAGGAGACGGCGGGCAACGAAGGCGAGGATCTGCGCGGAGGCACGGTCGAGCCACTGCGCGTCGTCGAACAGGCACATCAACGGCCGCGTCTCGGCCGCCTCGGCGAGCAGGCTGAGCGTTGCCAGGGCCACCAGGAAGGTGCTTGGCGCGCCGCCCTCGCGGATCCCGAAAGCCACCCGCAGCGCCTCCTGCTGCGGTGCCGGCAGCGCGTCGATGCCGTCGAGGGCCGGCGCGCAGAGCTGATGCAGCGCCGCAAACGGCAGCTCCATCTCCGCCTGGACGCCGACGATGCGGACGACGCGGCATCCGCTGGCCTGCTCGGCGGCGTGGTCCAGCAGGGCGGTCTTCCCGATCCCCGCCTCGCCCCGCAGCACCAGCACTGCGCTCTGTCCGACGCGTATGCGTTCCAGCACCCGGTCGAGGGCGGCGCACTCGTCGCGACGACCGCGAAGCGTCGTCACCGGTGTGGGACCAGCGACGCGGTCTTGGTGGCGCCCGCGGCTTCACCTTCGGGGACTTGGGGGTTCATGGCGGGTGGTGCCCCAGCCTATCGGGCTGCCGCTCGCACGGGGGTGCTCCCCAGTCGGCGCTCCCGGGGTCCGGACTGGGCACGCCGACCGAGGCGATCGGGCCTCCGAGCGGCGACCGTGGCTCCCACAAGTCGCACCACCCGAAAGGAACCACCTCACCATGCCGCCCACCATCGTCCTCGTCCACGGCGCCTTCGCGGAGTCGGCCAGCTGGAACCGCGTCGCCCAGCGCCTGCACGCCGCCGGCCATCCGGTCGTCGCCGCCGCCAACCCGCTGCGAGGTGTCGCGGCGGACGCCGTCGCCATCAGCGATCTCATCCGCACGATCGACGGCCCCGTCGTCCTCGTCGGCCATTCCTACGGCGGCTCGGTGATCTCCAACGTCGCCGCCGACGCCGGCGACATCATCGCCTTGGTCTACGTCGGCGCGTTCGCGCCGGAGCCGGGGGAGAGCTGCATCGAGCTGTCGCTGCGCTTCCCCGGCAGCACGCTCGGCGACGCGCTCGCGCCGATCCCGCACGAGGACGGATCGGCCGACCTCGTGATCGCGCACGACCGCTTCCACGAGCAGTTCTGCGCCGACCTTCCCGCGGCCGAGGCCGGGCTCATGGCCGCGACCCAGCGGCCCGTCGCGCAGGCCGCGCTGGAGGAGCAGGCGGGCCCGGACCCACTGTGGAGGCGCGCGCCGACGTACTTCGTCATCGGCACCGAGGACCGCAACATCCCGGCCGCGCTGCAGCGGTCGTTGGCCGAGCGCGCGAACGCGCAGCGCACGGTGGAGATCCCCGGCGCGTCGCACGCCGTCGCCGTCTCGCACCCGGACGAGACCGCCGACCTGGTCCTCGAGGCGGCCCGCGTCCGTACGGCCGCCTGACCCGCTGATCAACCCCATGACCTCAACAAGGAGAACAAGATGTCCGTGAACGCCCCTGTCGTCCTGGAGGCCGCTGCTCAGCGGTTCGCCGACGCCACCGCCCAGCCGCCGTTCCTGTACGAGCTGACCCCCGACGAGGCGCGCAAGGTGCTCGACGACGTGCAGGCTGCGCCGATCGACAAGCTGCCCGTCGATGAGCGCTGGGTCAGCGTCCCCTGCGCCTTCGGCGACGTGCGCGTCCGGATCGTGCGCCCGTCCGGCGCGGAGGGCGCGCTGCCCGTCGTCCTCTACATGCACGGCGGCGGCTGGGTCCTGGGCAACGCCGGCACGCACGACCGCCTCGTCCGCGAGCTGGCGGTCGGCGCCGGCGCGGCGCTGGTCTTCGTCGAGTACGACCGCTCGCCCGAGGCGCGCTATCCGGTCGCGATCGAGCAGGGCTACGCCACCGCGCGGTGGATCGTCCGCGAGGGCGCGGCCAACGGCCTGGATCCGGAGCGCCTGGCGATCGCCGGCGAGTCGGTCGGCGGCTGCATGACCGCGGCGATCGCGCTGATGGCCCAGGAGCGCCGCGACGTCCGCTTC
Organism: Conexibacter sp.; assembly: GCA_025964295.1. Next base: position 9,377 of record JAOPZD010000107.1, on the reverse strand, counting down.
GTGCACCAGTCCATGTACTACCCGGTCACCGACGCCGCGATGGACACCGACTCCTACCGCGACTTCGCGGAGGGCTACTACCTCAGCGCCAAGGCGATGGCCTGGTTCTGGGACTGCTACGCCCCCGACCCCGTCGAGCGCGCCGAGCCGTTCGCCTCGCCGCTGCAGGCCTCCGGCGAGCAGCTGGACGGCCTGCCGCCCACGCTGGTGATCGTCGACGAGGCCGACGTCCTGCGCGACGAGGGCGAGGCGTACGCGAGCCGCCTGCGCCAGGCAGGCGTGGAGGTCACGACCGTCCGCTACGACGGCGCCATCCACGACTTCATGATGCTCAACCCGCTGAGCGACACCCGCGCGGCGCGGGCCGCGATCGCCCAGGCGATCGCCGCGCTGCGTCGGGCGCTGCACACCGCCTGACCCCTCCACGACCGAACGCCGCGCCGCTCTCCCTGGAGCGGCGCGGCACGACGCACCCCGATCACCTTCACCTCCAAGGAGACGTCACCATGCCCTCATGCCGCTTCCCCGTCGGCCGCCTGGTCGCGCTCGTCCAGGGCGCCCTCGTCCTGGCCACCCTGCTGCATCCCGGCCCCGCGCTCGCTCGGACGCCCGCCGCCGTCAAGCCGACGATCGTCTTCGTCCACGGCGCGTTCGCCGACGCCTCCGGCTTCGGCGCGGTGACCAGCCGCCTGCAGCAGCACGGCTACACCGTCCTGTCCCCGGCCGATCCTCTGCGCGGGCCGGCGCGCGACGCGGCGTACATCGCGAGCGTCCTGAAGACCATCAAGACGCCGATCGTCCTCGTCGGCCACTCATACGGCGGCGCGGTGATCTCCGAGGCGGCTGGCCAGGTGACCGGCGTCAAGGCGCTGGTCTACCTGGACGCGCTCGCGCTGGACACCGGCGAGAGCAACTTCGACATCTCCCAGCGCTTTCCCGGCGCCAAGATCGCCGCTGCGCTGCGCCCGCGGCCCTTCCCGCAGGCCGACGGCACACCCGGCACCGAGCTCACCATCGACCCGGCGAGCTTCCCCTCGGTCTTCGCGGCCGACGTGCCCGCCGCCGTGGCCGCCCGGATGGCCACCGCGCAACGTCCGGTCACGCTGGCTGCCCTGCAAGAGAAGTCGACCGCGCCGGCGTGGAAGACGATCCCGTCCTGGTACCTGGTCGGTCGCGAGGACCGCGTGATCACCCCGGCGGCACAGCGGTTCATGGCCCGGCGCGCGCACGCGCACACGGTCGAGATCGATGCGTCACACGCGTCCTACGTCGCCCGTCCGGCAGCCGTGGCCACCCTGATCCTCCGGGCGGCGCGCAGTGCGGGGTGACCCGTCGGCCGGCGATCCGGCGGTCGGCGGTGAACGGAGCCGGTTCGTCCCTGGTCACGGCTCGGCGACGCTCGGCGCACGCCTCGAGCGAGATCGACTGGAAGACCGCGCGGCGCGGCTGGACCGGGTGGTCGGCGCGCTGCGCGCACGGGCCCGCGCCTACGACGACGCCTCCGTGCCGGCGCCACTCAACCGCTCGCTGAGCGACTTCCAAGGTGAGCTCGCCGCCGTGCAAGCCCTGCTCGCCGCGTCACGCGGCCAGCCCAGCGGACATCTCTCCCCGTCGGCCTGACGATGTCGAGCGGCATGGTCCGGGCGCAGCGACCGCGCGAGGATGTTCCGAACATCGCGGCGTGCGGAGCAACTCGCGGCAACTGACCCACCACGAACCCGCAGAGATGCTGGGTCCAGCCCCTCACCGATACCCGTACGTGGTGGCTGGGGCCGGGCGGTCGCAGGTTCAAATCCTGCCTGCAAGTCGTAGCCGGCCGCCGAGAGGCCGTAGTGATGGCCATCGCGCGCAACACGTAGTCGGCGCGGTGAACGTCGACCTCAACCGGCCGCGCCGGAGCGCTTGGGGCGTGGGGGACATGATCGTGGAACACCGCGAACCCTTCTCGTCGGCAGCGCGCCGCCTGGGTCAGGCCGGGTCCTGCAGTCGGCGCAGCAGCTTGAGGAGGCGTGTGCGTTCGGCCGGCGTCAGCGGCTCCAGCACCCGCTCCTGGGCCTCGTCGACGACGCGATCGAGCGCCTTGAGCTGCTTCTTGCCGGCGCGCGTCAGCGTCACGATGTTGCGGCGGCGGTGGGCCGGATCCACGGTGCGGTCGATCAGGCCCGCCTGCTCGAGGTCTCCGAGCACGGCGACGACGTCGCTGCGATCCACGCCGGTGCCGCGCGCCAGGTCGGCCTGGCTGGAGGGACCCGCCTCCTCGAGGGCGACGAGGAGGCGGTAGTGGTAGCTGCGCAGCCCGGTCCCCGACTCGGCGAAGGCGTCGTTGAGGATCCGGTGCGAGCGCGCGTAGGTGCGGCTGATCAACCACGTCGGCCGGTCACGGATCCGGGCCGGCGCGGAGCCGCCGTGTGGCTCGTTCTGCACCGTTGCGAGCCTACCAGTGATGGTGCGACCAACCATCCGGCGGGCCTGGGCGGCCGCTCAGGCGGCCGGCGCGGTGAGCCGGAACGACCACCACGCGTCGCCCGCGCGGACCGTGGCGAAGGCGGCATCGAGCACGACCGACTCGGGGATCGCAACGCTGTGCTCGCCGGACGCCAGCGTGGCGTCGGCCAGGACCGCCGACGCGCTCTTGGGGTTGGGCGGCACCAGCTCGGTGACCCAGTACACGATGACCTTGATCTCGAGCGGCGCGAACAGCACCAGCTTGATCGTGCGTTCGGCCGCGTCGTAGGTGGGCGCTTGGCCTGCGATCAGCGTCTCGCCGGCCACCGCCGCGTCGACCTGGTCGGCGATCAGCCCGGGGATGCCGGCCAGCCCCTGCAGGAACTCCAGGTCCGGGTTCGCCTCGACGAGCGCGGAGCGCATCGCGGCCTTCTGGTCGGGCGTGACCTGCCCGCCGAACACCACGATGTCCAGCTCGGCGGCGTCGAACCGGGCGGTGATGTCGTCGAACTCGCGGGTCACCTGCGCGCGGTAGCCGCGCTCGGAGAGCAGCACGAGCGCGGTGTCGAGGACCTCGGGGCTGCGTCCCGCGATCAGGACGCTCTTGGTCGAAGTGGTCATCGGAACTCCTAGGGCTTGCGTCGGATGGATGTTGGTGGTGCCAATGTAGCAAGGATTGTGGGGAGTACCAACACTGATATGTTGGGCGTCCCTACATTCACCTCCCATCATCAGGAGTCATCCCAATGACGACCAACGCCGTTCCGCTCTTGAACACCGCACGCGGCAGGCGCGTGCTCGTGGTGCTGTGCGCTGTCGCGTTCCTCGACTTCATCGACGCATCGATCACGAACGTGGCGTTGCCGCACATCCGCGCGGCGCTCGGCTTCTCTCAGCAGACCCTGCAGTGGGTGCCGTCGGCCTACCTCCTGACCTACGGCGGCCTGATGCTGTTCGGCGGCCGGCTGGCCGACCTGTTCGGCCGGCGCCGGATCATGCTGACGGGCACGGCCCTGGTCGGAGCCTCGTCGCTGGTCGGCGGCCTGGCCGACGGCTCGACCCTGTTCGTGGCGGCGCGGCTCGTGCAGGGCGTCGGCGCGGCCCTGATGCTGCCCGCCGCGCTGTCGACCCTCACGACGACCTTCACCCAGGACGTCGACCGGCACAAGGCCCTCGGAGTATGGGGTGCCGTCGCGGGCCTGTCGTCGGCGCTGGGCATCCTGGCGGGCGGCCTGCTGGTCGAGGGACCCGGATGGCGGTGGGTCATGTTCGTGAACCCGATCGCGTGCCTGGTGATCGCCCCGGCCATCGTCGCCACGTTCCGCGACGACCGCCCGAGCGGCCCCCGCCGCGGCTTCGACCCGGTGGGCAGCCTGCTGGTGACCGGTGGGATGCTGGTCCTCGTCTTCGCCCTGATCAAGGCGCCGACCCAGGGCTGGGGCGCTGCCTCGACCTGGCTCGAGCTCGCTGGAGCGGCGGGGCTGCTCACCGTGTTCCTCGTGATCGAGCGCCGCGTGGCGGATCCGATCCTGCCACCGCAGGGATTCGGCGTCCCGGGCCTCGTGGCCGCGAACCTGACCGGGCTCGTGGGCTTCGCCGGCATGTTGTCGCTGTTCTACTTCCTAACGCTGTACATGCAGACCGTGCTGGGGTACTCGCCGTTCGCGGCGGGCGCGGCCTACCTCCCGCTCACCTTCGGCGTCGGGGTCTCCGCGGGCATCGGTGCCAAGGTCCTGACCAAGCTGGGCAGCCGCGTGGTCATCGTCGTTGGCGGGTTGATCGCCGCGTCCGGCCTGCTGCTGCTGCACCACGTTCCGGTGGACGGCAGCTACCTCCGCGACATCCTCCCTGGGCTGATGTTGATGGCGCTGGGGATCGGCCCGGTGTTCGTCGGCGTCACGTCGGCCGCCAACGCCGGCGTGAGCGCCGACCACGCCGGCACGGTCGCGGCGCTGCTCAACTCCGCCCAGCAGGTCGGCGGCGCGCTCGGCCTCGCGATCCTGTCCGCGCTCGCCACGACACGCACCACGCACCTGCTCGCCGCCGGCCACGGCGGCGCGGCGGCAGCGACCGCCGGCTTCGACCGGGCCTTCCTCGTGGGCGCCGGCTTCACGGCGGCGGGAGCGCTGATCGCCCTCCGCACAGCCAACACGCGCGAAGCGACGATGCACGCAGACGCGACAACGGAAGCGTCAAGCCGGGCTTGACAACGCCGTCGCAGAGCAACTGAGGCTCAGGCTTGACGCTTTCCCGTTGTCGCGTCTGTGTGCACCCGGTCCAATTCCTGCGAGCGGCGGCGCGGCGCCGCAACGAGCATCTTTCGCGGTGCGTCAAGCTGCGCGACGATGACGGCCGTGCAATCAGGAGCGTCACGGCGAGGGCGGGGCGGCGATGAGTGATGCCGGTCTCGTCCTCGTCGGCATGGCGATCGCCGTGGGCATCGTCGGGGTCGTCCTTCCGGTTCTTCCCGGCGCGCTGCTGGCGTGGGCGGCGATCGTGGTCTGGGCGCTGGCGGTCGGCTCCGCGACGGCGTGGGTGGTGTTGGCCATCGCGACGCTGTCGATCGGGCTCGCGCAGGTCGTGAAGGTGCTCGTGCCCGGACGGCGCCTCCGCGACGCCGGCGTCCCGCGCATGTCGATCCTGGCCGGCGTGCTGCTTGCCATCGCGGGCTTCTTCCTCATCCCGATCGTCGGCTTGTTCATCGGGTTCCCGCTGGGCGTGTACCTCCAGGAGCGCCGGCGGCTGGGCCAGCATGAACCGGCCTGGCGATCCACCCACGAGGCGCTGCGCGCGATCGGCCTCTCGATCGCGATCGAGCTGGCGGCCACGCTGGTGGCCACGGGCGCGTGGTTGGTGGCGGTGCTGGCCTGAGGCCGTTCAGACGAACTGCGCCGCTGCGTACGCCGAGGCCCAGGCCCACTGGAAGTTGAAGCCGCCCAGGTGGCCGGTGACGTCCAGCACCTCGCCGATGAAGTACAGGCCCGGGCTCTTCCGCGATTCCATGGTCTTGGACGACACGTCGCGGGTGTCGACGCCGCCCAGGGTGACCTCGGCGGTGCGGTAGCCCTCGGTGCCGGCCGGCACCACCTGCCAGGCGCCGAGCTTGTCGGCGAGCTCGCGTAGTTGCGCCGGGGTGTGCTGCTTCATCGGCTTGGAAGCGAACCAGCCCTCGGCCAGAAGGGTCGCCATCTTCTTGGTGAAGACCTCGCCCAGCACGGTCTTCAGCTCGCTGTTGGGGCGCGCGGACTGCTGGCCTTGGAGCCACTGCAGGGCGTCGTGGTCGGGCAGCAGGTTGATCTCCACGGCATCGCCGGGGTGCCAGAAGGAGGAGATCTGCAGGATCGCCGGGCCGCTGAGGCCGCGGTGGGTGAACAGGATGTTCTCGCGGAAGCTCTGGCCGTTGCAGCTGACCAGGCAGGCCACCGAGGTGCCCGACAGCTCGGTGCACAGCTCCTTGAGTCGGTTGTTGGTGGTGAACGGCACCAGGCCGGCGCGGGTGGTCAGCACGTCGTGGCCGAACTGGCGAGCGATCTCGTAGCCGAAGCCGGTGGCGCCGAGCGTTGGAACCGACAGGCCGCCGGTGGCGATCACCAGCGACGGCGAGGCGATGGGACCCATGCCGGTGCTCAACCGGTATCCGGCGTCGGTCTTCTCGATCTGCTGCACCGAGGTGTTCAGGTGCAACTCGACGCCGGCCTGTCGGCATTCCTCCAGGAGCATCTCGAGGATGTCCTTGGACTTGTTGTCGCAGAACAGCTGGCCCAGCTTCTTCTCGTGGTAGGGCACGCCGTGCCTGCTGACCATGGCGATGAAGTCCCACGGGGTGTAGCGGGCCAGGGCCGACTTGCAGAAGTGCGGGTTCTGCGAGAAGAAGTTGGCCGGGTCGGTGTACATGTTGGTGAAGTTGCAGCGGCCACCACCGGACATGAGGATCTTCTTGCCCGCCTTGTTGGAGTGGTCGATGAGCAGCACCTGACGGCCGCGTGCGGCGGCGGTGAGGGCACACATCAGGCCGGCGGCACCTGCGCCGATGATCACAACGTCGGTAGAGCGCACAACACATCCTCGAGCACGGCGAACTTCGGGGTGGATCCCGGTCCCACAAGGTAGGGCTGTGGGTGCCGCTTACGAGCTGCGCACGCGCAGCGGGTTCCCCCTATGCGACGATCTGGGCGATCAATGGGTGTTCCATGTCGAGAAGCGCTGACCGGCTCCGCTCATCAGGTGAACGGCCGCGAGCGGCGCGGCCCACGACACGAGGGGACCATGATGCCGAAGCATCTGCTGCACGACGAGCACACGCCGCAGGAGCTGGCCGGAGGCCGTTCATGACCGTCCTGCGCCTCGAGCACATCGGCATCGTCGTCGACGACCTCGCCGCGGCGACCGCGTTCTTCACCGCACTCGGGCTCGAGGTCGACGGCCAGACGTCCGTCGAGGGCGGCTTGGTGGACCGCATCAACGGGCTCGAGGACGTGCGGGCGGACGTCGTGATGCTGCGCACCCCGGACGGCGGCACCCAGCTCGAGCTGGCCAAGTACCGCTCGCCCGCATACGCGGGCGACCCCGGGCCGGCGCCGGCCAACGCCCCGGGCATCCGCCACGTCCTCTTCGTCGTCGACGACATCGAGGAATCCCTGGCCGGCCTGCGAGCGCATGGCGGCGAGCTGGTCGGCGAGCTGGTCAACTACGAGGACATCTACATGCTCTGCTACGTGCGCGGCCCGGCGGGGATCATCGTCGAGCTGGCGGAGAAGATCGGCTGATGTCGTTCGGTCAGGAGCACGTCGAGCGCTACCGCGAGACCGACGGCGACGAGGGCCACGACTGGCAGGGCACCACGGTGTTGCTGCTGACCACCACCGGGCGCACCTCGGGGGCCAAGCGGACCACGCCGCTGATCCACCAACGCCACGGAGACGCCTACCTGGTGGCCTCGGTGGTCCTCCAGCCGGGCTGAGCGCCGCTCGGCTGAGGGCCCGCTTCAGACGCGCGGCGCGTGCGCGGCATAACCCAGCCGTCTTTGCCGCACGGCTCGTGCGCGCCAGGTTCCAGCCGTGTACCGAACCCGAAAGGAGCGCGTCATGCCCACGGATCCCACGGTCGGAAGCTTCAGCCTGCGCCGCGCCGTCAAGTTCCTCGCCGGCGGATCGCTGGTCTCGCTCGCAGCCTTGGTGCTGGGTGCGTGTGGTGGCGGGGGTGGCTCCGCGCCCGCGGCGGCGAGAACGACCGGCAGTTCACCGGCAACGGTCGCGGTGGCGAACACCGGCCTCGGGAACATCCTCGTCGACTCGCAGGGCCGGACGCTGTACCTGTTCAAGGCCGACAGCGGGGCCAAGAGCACGTGCTCCGGCGCCTGCGCGGCGGCGTGGCCGCCGCTGCGGGCCAACGGCAAGCCGACGGTCGGCAGCGGGGCCAAGCAGTCGCTGATCGGAACCACCGCTCGGTCTGACGGCAAGCCGCAGGTCACCTACAACGGGCACCCGCTCTACCTCTACACGGCCGACCAGAGCCCGGGGGACACCAACGGCCAAGGGATCAACGGCTTCGGCGCCCCGTGGTTCGTGCTGTCGCCCGGCGGAACCCAGATCTCCAGCCAGCCCTCGGGCGGGACGGCGAGCGACAACGGCTACTGATGACCGGGCGCAAGCCCAACGTCAGCGGCCGGCGTGGGGAGGCGTGGCGGGGAGCTGCACCGTGACGCAGAGGCCCCCGCCGGCCCTGGGGGCGAGGGTCAGGGTCCCGTCATGTGCCTGGGTGATGCGCTTGACGATCGCCAGGCCGAGGCCGACGCCCGCGTGGTCGGTGCGTATGCGATTGCTGCCGCGCTGAAAGGGGTCCGCAAGGGTGGAGACCAGCTGTGGGGTGAGCTTCCCGCCGGTGTTCTCCACCGTGAGCGCCACGCTCCTGGGGTGAGCGCGGGTCGTGACCCACACGGTGCCCTGCTCAGGCAGGTTGTGGACGACCGCGTTGTGCACGAGGTTCGTGGCCATCTGGAGCAGGAGCGCGGGTGAGCCGATGGTGGGGGCCGCGTCGCCGGAGGTCTCGATCGTGGTGCCGCGTTGCTCTGCGAAGAGCAGGAGCGTCTCGGTGGCTTCCTCGGCGATGAGCGACAGGTCGACGTGTTCTCCGACGAAGGACCGCTGGTCGGCGCGGCTGAGCAGGAGCAGTGCTTCGGTGAGGTCGATCGCTCGGGTGTTGACGGCGTGGAGGCGGTCGACCAGCTCGTCGTTGCCGCGGTTTTGGTCGTTGCGGGCCACCTCGAGGAGCGTCTGCGTGATCGCCAGCGGGGTCCGCAGCTCGTGGGAGGCGTTGGCGGCGAATCGCTGCTGTTCGGCGACGTGTGCCTCGAGGCGAGCGAGCATGGCGTCGAAGGCGTCGGCGAGCTCGCGGAACTCGTCCTTGCGGCCGTGTAGCCGGATTCGGTGAGACAGCGATCCGGTCGCGGCCATGCGTGTGGCGTCCGTGATGCGGGCCAGGGGGGCGAGCATCTGGCCGGCGAGCATCCATCCGCCCAGGAGGCCGAACGCCAGCAGGAACGCCAGCGCGATGGCCGCCTTCGGAGCGAACGCGTCCAGAAGGTCGGAGCGGGTGGGACCGAACCAGCCGGGTCCTCCCGGGCCTGGAGGGTCCGGTACGTAGCGCAGCAGGAACACCCACACGACGGCGAGCAGCAAGACGCCGGCAACCATGAGGAAGCCGGCGTAGCTGAGGGTGAGCTTGAGGCGAACGCTCAAGCCGGGGGCCCTATTCACCGTCGCCTCCCGCGTCACCGGTGATGGGCGCCGTGTCGATGCGGTACCCGGCGCCGGCGACGGTGGCGATGATCCAGGGTTCGCCGAGGCGTTTGCGCAGTGCCGAGACCGTGATGCGCACGGCGTTGGTGAACGGGTTGGCGTTCTGATCCCACGCCCGTTTGAGTAGCTCTTCGG
>JAOPZD010000104.1 GCA_025964295.1 Conexibacter sp. | reverse complement strand
CCGCGCGGCGTGCGGCGCCGGCGCAGGCGCTGGCCTCCCTGCGCGACCAGGGTCGGCTGGGGCAGTTGGTCGCGGCCGACAGGACGATCCTCGCCTCCGGCGCCGGCCTGGCCGGCAACGGCGGGCTACTCACCCCGGCCCAGGCCCGACAGGCCGCCCAGCACCAGCTCAAGACCGGCCGCGGGTACCTGTTCTCGCCACGTCGTCGACACCTGCGCATCCTCGCGGTGCCCGTCGGTGGCGATGGTCCCGTGCGGGTGGCGGTCAGCGCCGTGCGGCTGGACCAGCGCGACGAGGCCCTGCGCGAGCTGCTCGCCCAACTCGCGATCGCCAACGTCCTGGCCCTCGCGCTGGCCTCGTTCGTCGGCTACCGCCTGGCGCGCGCCGCGCTGGATCCCGTCGAGCGCTACCGCGCCCAGGCCGAGCAGATCGCCCAGGGTGCCGCCGGCGTGCGCCTCGACGTCGCGCCGGGACCGCCGGACGAGATCAGCCGTCTGGGCGCGACGCTCAACGCCATGCTCGACGCCCAGCAGCGCGCCGCCGATCGCCAGGAGCAGTTCATCCACGACGCCAGTCACGAGCTGCGAACGCCGCTGACCACGCTGGCCGCCGAGATCGACCTCGCGCTGCGCAAGCCACGCCCCGCCGAGGAGTACGAGGCCACGTTGCGCCGGCTCGCCGTCGACAGCACCGAGCTCATCGAGCTCGCCGAGACCCTGCTGGCGCTCGGCGCGCTCGGTAGCACGACGCCCAACGCGCAGGACGTCAGCGTTGCGGACATGCTCAACACCGCCGCCCGCCGCGCGCGCAGCCAACTCGAGCCGGAGTCCTCAAGGAGGGTGGAGGTCCAGGCGCCCTCCGCACTCACCGTCCACGCCGACCGCGGCCTGCTCGAACGAGCGCTCGGCAACCTGGTGGACAACGCGGTCCGGGATGGCGACGGCACGATCACCCTGGCCGCTGTGCGGGCCGACGGCCTGCTGACACCAGTGGTGGTCCTCACCGTCCACGACGAAGGCACCGGCATCGCGCCCGACTTCCTCGAGCACGCCGCCGAGCGCTTCCGCCAGGATGAGTCCTCGCGCACCGGACCCGGGGCCGGCCTCGGACTCGCTCTCGTCGACGCGATCGCCACCGCCCACCGCGGCCAGCTGAGAATCTGCTCCGCTAGCCACCACCACCTTCGCCCGACCCCGCACCTCGACCTGGCCCGCGTCGCCTGCAGGCACGCGGACGCAGGGACGACCGGCAGCCTGTGGCTCCCGGGCGCCGTCGATGAGGGCCGATCGGACTAGGTCGGCGCGCCAGCGGGCTGGAACAACTCCAGCAGGTTGCCCGACGGGTCTTCGACGAGGATCTGCGATCCGCCCGGGCCGGTGACCATGTCGTTGCGGAACGTGACGCCGACGGCGCGAAGACGGGCCACCTCCGCCGCGAGGTCGTCGAAGACCAGTTGAAAGCGGTTCCAGCCGCCGGGCTTCGGCTGGGCTCCGTCGGGCATCGCACGACCCGCCGAGCTCGTAGCCCCGCTGAGCAGGAGCCGCAGGTCGCCGCGCGCGACGTCGGCGAAGGCAGGGGCCTTGCTCGAAAGAAGCTCGAAGCCGAAGTGCTTGGTGTAGAAGTCGACGGCCCGATCCACGTCGTCGACCATGTACCGCACGTTGACTCTGGACACTGGGTGAGCCTACCTCCTGGCCGAAGCGCTGCCGGTGGCTTGGTGGGGATCCTCGACGGGGCAGGATCCACACGCCGGCGCGACACCTCAGCGTGGTCGCGGCACGGCAGCCGCGTTGGAGTACCGTCGGCCCGTGATGGAGAGCCCGACGACCCAGTCGGGCGCCCCTGGCTGGTGCAGCGCTCGGTGACGAGCGCCCGAGCGGCGATCGGCCAGGCACGGCCGACTCCCACGAGGACCCCATCGCACCGCTGCGCCAGCGCGTCGCCGCGCTCAGCACGCCGGAGTTCCATTCGGCGGAGTAACCGTCGCGTCGAAGTGGGGGAGACTGGCCGTGCACGGCCGCCCGTAGGGCGGTCGTCGTGATGGCTCGGTATGGACGACCTGCATGTCGTTCCGGGACGGCACGTAGCGGCGCCGACCCAGGCACACGCGGGTCAGGCCGGCGCGCGTACCGCCCCTTCGGTCCACACCTTGGCGAGCAGGGCACCTGCCTGACGCGCCGTCCACGGACCCTCGGGCTGGTACCACTGCGTGCTCCACTGGCATCCGCCGAGCAAAAGCCGCGCGGTCGTCTCGGACGGGAGGTCCGTGCGCGCCGCGCCGGTGGCCTGCGCGTCCTCGATGACGGCGCGCAAGGCACTGCGGACGCGGTGGTGGAGGTCGACGACCAGCTCGAGCCGGCGGGAGGCGAGGTAGCGGACGCCGTTGACCATCATGCTGGACCGGTGGGAGTCGAGCAGCATCGACTCCGTGTGGATGGTCAGGAAGGCTTGGACCCGATCAATCTCGTCCTTGTCGACGGAGCCGAAGGTGTCCTCCATGATGGCGTAGAGCTTGCGGTAGCCCCGCTGGTAGGCGCCGAAGAGGAGCTGTTCCTTTTCGGCGATGTGGTGGTAGAGCGAGCTGTTCGCCAGGCCGAGTGCCCTGGAGAGGTCGCGGGTCGTCGTCGGCGCGTAGCCCTTCTCCCAGAACAGCAGGATCGCCGTGTCGAGGATCTCGTTCGACCGGGCGGACCCGAACGTCTCATCCTCGGCCAGGATGGCGGGAACGTCGAACTGGAAGGCACGGCGCTTGGGCGAGCTGGAGGCCGGTCCGGGCGCCCACTGCGGATCTCGCAAGCCGTCGAGGAAGAGCCCTGTGGCCGTGTCCGACAGTTCGGTGATCGCCTGCCCGTCTTCGTGCGCGCGGCCGATCAGGGAGCCATTCAGCAGCGTCGCAAACGCGAGAACCAGCTCGCGCTCTCCGACGTCGTCGCGCAGCAGTCCGCTCTTCTGCCCCCGGCGCACCACCCCGCTCACCAACTCCTGGTACTGCGCGCGCTCCGCATCGACGGCCTGGTGCTGAACCTCGGACAGCCCTTTCGTCTCGAGGGCGGTCAGTCCGATGCTCGTCGGCAGGCCCAGGAGCGCATGGACATGTGCTCGCCCGAGCAACTCGATCGCGGCCCGGTCGTCGCCGCCGGCCTGCTTGAGCGCCTCTTCCGCGCCGGCGATGTGCTCCTGCCAGGAGCGCATCTGCAGTTCATAGAGGATCTCGCTCTTCGCCGAGAAGTGGTTGTAGAGCGAGGCTTTCGAGAGGCCGGTCGCTTCGGCGATCTCCTTGATGCGGGTCGCGTCGTAGCCGTGGTCGGCGAAGAGGCGCGCGGACGTGACGAGGATCTGGGTTGAGGTCTGTTCCTTGGTGAGCAGGGAGTCGGTCATCGAGCCTCTCTTCGGGGACACGAATACAACCGTAGTCGGCGGTGCGCGACCACGCAGCCGAGCGCCCGGTTGACAACCGAGCGCTCGGTCAGGTAGCTTCGCCGCGCTCGGTTGATCCCGAGCCTGCGGCGCAGGAGAGAGGACGCCCCCGGCGCGGGGCGACGTCGTGCTGCCGCAAGGGGTGCAGGGTCCACCGGAACCACACAGGAGGAGAGTCATGGAGAGCAACGGGGTCAAGCGCTGGCGGTCGTTCCGTGCGCTGGGGGTTGGAGCTGTCGTCGGGGTCCTCGCCGTCGGCGTCGCCGCGTGCGGCAGTAGCGATGACGGCTCAGGCGGGTCGTCCGGCGGGTCCGCCACCGCGGCATCCGCCGACAAGCCGAATGGCTCGTCGATCAAGATCATGATCCAGGCGCCCATCAAGGGTCAGGGCCTCAACAACGACGGCATCCCCAATGCCATCAACGTCGGCAAGGCCTACGAGACCTACATCAACCACAAGGGCGGCATCAACGGCCGCCCGCTCCAGATCGAGACCTGCGACGACCACCAGGTCACCCAGGACTCGGTCAACTGCGCGCGCCAGGCGATCAAGGACGGCGTGGTCGCGGCCGTCGGCGGGACGTCGTACTTCGCGCCCAACGTGGTCCCGGTCTATGAGAAGGGCCACACGGCCTGGTTCGGCGCCGCCTGCAACCTCGCGGTCGACGAGTTCACGAGCCCCGTCTCCTTCCCCACCGCGACCTGCTCGCTGTCGACCATCGAGGGCGTCGTCGCCGGTCTGGCGATGCAGGGCTGCAAGAAGATCGCCTTCACCAACTACGCGTTGGACATCGGCAAGTTCCAGGCGATGATCGTCAACAACGCGGGCAAGTCGCTCGGCGTCGGAGGCGTAACGACCGTCACGCTGCCGCAGCTGTCGGTCCCCGACATCACGCCCTATGTGGCGCGCGCCACCGACGGCAGGGACTGCCTGTTCGCCGGCTCGCTCACCAACCCGACCTCGTTCCAGCAGTGGATGACCACCTGGAAGCAGCAGGGCAAGAAGCAGAAGCTGGGCTTCAACGCCGGCGTCGTGGGCCCGGACCAGCTCTCCGCCTTCGCGCCGGAGCTCGAGGGCGCGGTCATCGCGAACACCGCCTCGGACATCTCGCTCCCGATCTGGAACGACTACCGGGACGCCACGAAGGCCGCCGGGGTCCCGAACGGCGACAACGGCCGCGCGCAGGTCACCTGGGCGTCGCTGGTGGCGTTCACGAAGATCGTCCAGGGGATGAAGGGGACGATCGACCACGCCACGTTCATCGAGGCGGCGAACAAGGCGTCCGACCTGAAGATGGACGGCCTGCAGGCGGATCTCGACCTGACCCAGGAGTTCACGGGCCTGGGCGGCAAGTACCCGCGGATGTTCAATCGCAAGATCGGGCTCTCGGTCGTCAAGGACGGGAAGATCGGCGCCTACGAGAACGGTCGCTTCTTCGACATGACCAACCTGCTCGACGGCAAGCCGTTCGACCCGAAGGCCTGAATACCCGAGCTCGGCGGCGGGACCGGCGAGCTCTCGAACCCGCCATCCGTCCGCTCCGGCGACCGCTTCGCGGCGCCCGGGGCGGGCGGTGGCGACCTCTCATCCCCTTTCCCCAGGAGTCCCGAACCGATGGAGATCCTCGACGCCCAGCTGCACTGCTGGCTGCCTGACCGGCCCACACGGCCGTGGCGCCGCGAGTACCGCGGCGACATGGCGGCCCGCGCGCTGAACATCCTCATCCAGACGGGCGTGCCGATGCCTCCCGAGACGCTCGTGGTGGAGATGGCCGCCGCCGGCGTCGACGGCGGCGTGCTGACGCCGCAGGGCGTCTACGGCAATGACAACAGCCTCGAGCTGGAGACCTTCGCCGAGTACCCCCGCAAGTTCGCCGTCGTCGGGTGGATCGACCACACCGCTCCGGACCTCGAGGAGGTGCTTGCGCGCGACGTCGCGCGCGGCATGCGGGGCGTGCGGCTGCTGCGCATCGATCCCGAGCGTCTCGCGGCAGGGGATTACGAGCGGGTGCTCGGCGCGTGTCGCGACCAGCACGTCGCCGTCGCGCTCTCGCTGCCCCACCCGGTGCCCGACGCGGTCACCGACATCTTCCGGCGCTACGAGGACGTGCCGTTCATGGTCGACCATCTGGGCGTCGGTCACGCCCCGCCGGCGTACGGCCTCGCGCCCGATGACCCGTGGGAGCGCCTGCCCGCGGTCCTCGCGCTGGCCAAGCACCCCAACGTGGCGCTCAAGCTGACCGGCGCGGCGGCGCTGTCGCACGAGCCCTACCCGTTCCGGGACCTCTGGACCGGCATCAAGCGCATCGTCGAGGCATACGGGTCCGCGCGCGTGCTGTGGGGCAGCGACATCACGCGTACCGGCAGCCTGAACACGTACGCCGACGCCACGGACTACCTCCGCGAGATCGACGGGCTGGGCCGGAGCGACCTCGAGCTCATGTACGGCCAGGCGCTGCGCCGCGTGCTGCGCTGGGAACCCGACGCCTACCTGTCGCGCCGCGGGCGCGGCTGAGGGAACGCACCATGGAGCAGTTGCGCTTCGATGGACGTGTCGTGATCGTCACCGGCGCCGGGGGAGGGCTTGGGCGGGAGCACGCCCGGCTGCTCGCGTCACGCGGGGCCCGCGTCGTGATCAACGACCTTGCCGGGCGAGACGGCGCGCCGAGCCCCGCCGACGCGGTCGTCGACGAGATCCGGGCCGACGGCGGCGAGGCGGTCGCCGCGGTGGCGTCCATCGCGACGCAGGAGGGAGCGGAGGCGATCGTCGCCACGGCCATCGAGGCCTTCGGGCGCCTGGACGCGCTGATCAACAGCGCGGGCATCTTCGAGACGCGCCCGCTGGCCGAGACCGACGTGGACAACTTCGTCCGGCACGTCACCGTCAACCTCGTCGGCACGGCCGCGATGTGCTTCGCGGCCTGGCCGCATCTCGTCGCCTCGGGCACCGGGCGCATCGTCAACACGATGTCGAGCGCCGGCGTCCTCGGCCTGCCCAGCCGCGTGTCGTATGGGGCGTCGAAGTCCGGCATCATCGGCTTGACCAAGTGCCTGGCGACCGAGGGCCTGGAGGAGAGCGTCAAGGTCAACCTAGTCAACCCGTCGGCGCGCACAGCCATGTGGGTCGATCCCGCGACGGGTGGCGAGGTTGCGGGCGTCCCACAGGCTCCGGCGGACGGGCCCGACCCGAACCGCGCAGAGCAGGTCTCACCGATCTTCGCCGTCCTCGCGCACGCGACGTGCCCGACCACCGGGGAGATGTACAACGCCGGCGCCGGCGTCGTCGCGCGCGAGTACTTCGTCGACGGCGCGGGCTTCTTCGATCGGTCGCTCACACCAGAGAAGATCATCGAGCGGTGGCACGAGATCGTCGATGGCTCGGACCCCTTCGTCCCGACCACGCTTAACCCGCGGCGCGCATGAGCGCTGCGTCCACACCACAGGAGCACGCTCATGATCGATGACGCCAAGCCCACCCTGTTCGTGAAGTTCATCGCGCGCCACGGATGCTTCGAGGAGCTGCTCTCGCGCATGCGCCCGCTCATCGGCGTGGCGCAGGACGACCCTGGGGTCGAGATCTACCGGATGCACGCCACGCCCGACGATTCGGCCGTCTGGTTCTACGAGCAGTACGCCGACGCGGCGGCCGGTCAGGCGCATCGCGAGGACCCGCGCCTGCGCGCGATCCTGGACGCCTGCAGTGACCTCATCGAGGGTCGCGAGGCGGTGCACGGGACGTTCCTTGGGGCGGCGTGACATGGTCTCTGACTCGTTGACAACCGAGCGCTCGGTCTGTAGCGTCGCCGACGGGAGCAAAGGGTCGGCCGGGACGGCGTTTCAGGCCGATGTCAGGAGAAGAGGAGAGCGGTCCGTTGCCTAACGCAACCCCGATCGTCGAGCGCGCGCGCTTCGACGCGCGCGAGTTCTACGCCAACCCCTACGAGACGTTCGCGGAGCTGCGCCGCGAGGCGCCGGTGTACTGGTACGAGCCGGGCAAGTTCTGGGTCCTGTCGCGGTACGAGGACATCCGGGACGTCAACTCCCAACCTGAGCTCTTCTCATCGGAGAGCGGCTTCACGCTCACCGACAACGTCTTCCCCGAGCAGGTCGCCGACCTGCTCGACGACGAGCAGCGTGGCCGCCTGGACCGCGGCGAGATGTCGCGCGCCGAGCTGCGCCGCGAGGTGTCGCTCGCGCGCCACCGCAAGGCGGCACCGGACGGCGACGTCGCCGGCGCGAGGATCACGATCGTCGACCCGCCGCGGCACACCCGCCTGCGCAAGTTCGTGTCCAAGGCCTTCACGCCGCGGATGGTCTCCCACTACCACGACGAGATCGAGCAGATCATCTTCGGGGCGCTCGACGCGATCCGGCCCGGCGAGACGGTTGACTTCGTCAAGGCGGTCGCGGTGCCGATCCCGGCCGAGGTGATCGCCGTGTTCCTCGGCGTGCCGCCCGAAGACCGCGCCCAGTTCGTCAGGTGGTCCGACGACGTCGCGCTCACGTTCGACGAGGGTGACCGCGAGGCCGAGCAGCAGCTGCGCCAGAGCTCGGCCGCGATGTACCGCTACGTCCGCGACCGGTTGCGTCTGCGCCGCGAGGAGCCGGCCGAGGACATGCTCTCGGCGATGCTCAACGCCGAGATCGACGGCGAGCGGCTGAGCGAGCCCGACATGGTGGCCTTCGCCAACACGTTCCTGTTCGCCGGCAACGAGACGACCCGCCACGTCATCTCCGGCATGGTCCGGCTGCTGGCGCAGCATCCGGACCAGCGCCGGCTCCTGATCGACCAGCCCGAGCTGATCCCGACGGCGATCGACGAGCTGGTCCGCTACCTGTCGCCGGTCTGGGGCCTGCTGCGCACGGCCACGGAGCGCACCGAGATCGCCGGCCAGGTGATCGAGGAGGGTGACCTCCTGTACGTCCTGTACGCGAGCGCCAACCGCGACGACACCGTGTGGGACAACGCGGACGTCCTTGACGTCACGCGTCTGCCCAACCCGCCGCACATGGGCTTCGGCTGGGGACCGCATCGGTGTCTCGGCTCCAACCTCGCCCGGCTGGAGGCACGCATGGCCCTCGAGCACCTGCTCGACCGGTTCCCGGACTTCGAGCTCGCCGCCGACCCGGTGCGCTTGAACTCCGCGACGTTCAACGGGCTGACGTCGCTCCCGATGGTCATGAAGTGATGTCTGAGGTCATCCAGTTCGGCATCTATGGCCTCGGCATCGGAGCCGTCTACACCCTCGCCGCCCAGGGGCTGCTGCTGATCTACCGCGGCTCCGGCGTGCTCAACTTCGCTCAGGGCGCGATGGGCCTGGTCGGCGGCTACGCCTGGTGGCAGCTGCAGTACCAGCAGCATCTCCCGTTCGTGCCGGCGGCGATCCTCGGCATCCTCATCGCCGCGGTGCTCGGCGTCCTCGTGCACCTGCTGCTGATGCGGCCGTTGCGCAGGGCCTCGCCGCTGGTCCGGGTGGTCTCCACGCTCGGGGTCCTGATCACGCTGCAGTCCTACGCGGTGCTCCAGTACAGCGACGAGACGCTGCTGGTCCACAGCGAGCTGCCGTCGAGCATCATCGGACTCGGCGGCGGGGTCACCGTGCCCGTCGACCGGCTGATCCTGCTGGGGATCGCCGCGCTGCTGACCAGCGCCCTGTGGTTCACCTACCGCAAGACGAAGTTCGGGCTGGCAACGACGGCCGTCGCCGAGAACCAGCGTGCCGCCGCGGCCCTGGGCTGGTCGCCCGACGTCATCGCGATGGCCAACTGGGCGCTCGGCTCGGCGCTCGCCGCGCTCGGTGCGATCCTCCTCGCCCCGATCGTGACGCTCGAGGTGGGCACCGCCACGAGCATCGTGGTGGCGGCAATGGCGGCCGCGCTGATCGCCGGCTTCCGCTCGTTCCCCGTCGCGTTCGCCGCGGCGATCGCGCTCGGCATCGCCCAGACGATCATCCAGCGCTACGTGCAGACACCGGGCGTGAGCTCGAGCGTGCCGTTCCTGGTCATCATCGTGATGATCGTGATCAGTGGGCGGGCGCTTCCGCTGCGCGACTACTTCCTGCAGCGGCTGCCATCGATCGGGACCGGCCGGATCCGGCCGGGGTACGTGGCCTTGGGCGTCCTCGTGGTGGGCGTCCTGCAGGGGGTCCTCGCCGAGGACTGGAGCCTGGCGATCACCTCCACCCTGGCGACCGGCCTCGTCGTGCTGTCCATCGTGGTGCTGACGGGGTACGCCGGCCAGCTTTCCCTCGCGCAGTTCGCGTTCGCCGGCTTCGGCGCCTGGATCGCGGGGCGCTCCGCCGTGGTCCTTGACCTGCCGTTCCTGGCGGCGGCCGTCGTCGGCGTCGTCGCGACGGTCCCGCTCGGGGTCCTGTTCGCCCTGCCGGCGGTCCGGGCGCGCGGCATCAACCTCGCGGTGGTGACGCTCGGCCTCGGCAGCGCGCTCGAGCTCATGGTCTTCAACAACGGCGACCTCACCGGCGGCTTCGGCGGCACGCAGGTGGACTCGCCGAACATCCTTGGCCTGGACTTCCAGTCCGTCGACCACCCGGCGCGCTACGGCCTGCTGACGCTCTTGGTGTTCGTCGTCGTCGCGCTCGCCGTCGCCAACGTGCGCCGCGGCCGGACCGGGCGGCGCCTGATCGCGGTCCGGACCAACGAGCGCGCCGCCGCCGCGCTGGGCATCAGCGTCGTGGGCGCCAAGGTGTACGCCTTCGCCCTGTCGGCGGGGATCGCCGCGGTCGGTGGCATCCTGCTCGCGTTCCAGAGCACGACCCTCGTGTACACCGGCTTCACGAGCTTCCAGTCGATCACGATGGTCGCCTGGGCGGTCCTCGGTGGCCTCGGCTATGTGCTCGGCTCGTTCTTCGGCGCGATCCTCGCCCCCGGGACGCTGGGCGTGCAGATCTCGCACTCGATCTTCGGGGGCGGGTCCGTGGACAACTACGTGCCGCTCATCGGCGGCCTGTTCCTGCTCATCATCGTCGTCAGCCACCAGAACGGCATCGCGCGGGAGGTGAACACCGTCGGCCGCCTCATCGACCAGCGTCTGCGGCGCGTGATCCCGTGGAGGCGCTCGTGGCCGACGCCCACGACGCTGGCCGCCGGGGAGGCGCAGCCCGTGCCCGCTCGCGCGTTGGAGATCAGCGGCG
The DNA here is from genome assembly GCA_025964295.1 of Conexibacter sp. The sequence continues at coordinate 71 of JAOPZD010000104.1, read as the reverse complement.
TCACCGTCCGCTACGGCGGCACGGTCGCCGTCGACGACGTCGCCCTGACCGTGCGGCCCGGCAAGGTCATC